>NZ_DAMBBC010000003.1:0-150399 GCF_032057165.1 Moraxella sp. CTOTU48717
TTCATGCCTTCTTTGTTTCAACCCCGCTTAAAAGTGTTGAGAGTGGGGTTTATTTTAGTACTTTTAATCCAATATTGTAGCGGCTGAATAAGTAGCAAAAAAAGCCTCAAAAAAAGCCATTATTCTAGGATAATGGCTTTTTTATGGCGATAAAAAAGTTTTGGTAAATACCGCTTAGGATTAAGTTGAAAATTGTTTACTTGTATGTAAAGGATTGTAGCTCGCCGTCAGCAACCCTGCTATCAATCCTCAATATCTGCTAAAATAACACAGATAATTTTAAACTACTGATAATCAATTATGGGTTTATTTCGTTTTTTTGAAAATCGTCTGGAAGTCTATCCAGAAGACAATTACAACCTACCAACGGATAATTTTCTGAAGTTTCTGTGGGCGTGTACCAAGGGCTTGCGCGGTTGGATTTTTGCCTTCATGTTCTTGACGGGCTTGATAGGCGTGTATGAGTCGCTACTGTACAAGTGGATTGGCGATATCGTCAACTGGCTGGGTGCTTATACGCCCGCTAATCTGTGGTCAGAAAAAGGCAATAGTTTGCTAATGATGGCGGCTGTGTTGGTGGTCAGCCCGATTTTGGTGGGCTTAAGTTCGCTGATTCATTTTCAGACCCTGCAAGGCGTGTTCCCGATGCAGATGCGCTGGCGTTTTCACCGTCAAATGCTCGGTCAATCCATGCAGTTTTATCAAGACGAGTTTTCCGGTCGGGTGTCTGCCAAGGTGATGCAAACCGCGCTTGCGGTACGCGATACCATTATGACCATTGCCGATATGCTGGTGTATGTATTGGTGTATTTTGTCAGTAGTGGCATTATTTTATTTCACCTTGATGGTTGGCTACTTATCCCATTTCTGTTGTGGATGGTGATGTTTTTTGCCACTGTGGCGTATTTTATCCCCAAGCTTAAAAATTCTGCCAGTCGCCAAGCCGATGCCCGTGCCTTGATGACAGGGCGGATTACGGATGCGTATGCCAATATCACGACAGTAAAATTATTTAGCCACTCTCGCCGTGAGTTGACCTATGCCAAAGATGCGATGAGCCAGTTTTTGGGTACGGTGCATGAGCAAATGCGCTGGGTGTCCCGCCTTGAGCTGGTCAATCATTTGATTAATGTGGTATTGGTCGGTACTACGGTGGCGCTCGGTTTGTACCTGTGGTATTACAACGGCTTAAGCGTAGGGGCGATTGCGGCAGCGACTGCAATGGCGATGCGTCTTAACGGGTTGACCCACTGGATAATGTGGCAAACGGCGGCATTGTTTGAGAATATCGGTACCGTGCAGGACGGCATGAAAACCTTGTCAAAACCGCATACCGTGGTAGATAAGCCGAATGCTAGGGATTTAATCATCACGCAAGGCGAAATCAACTTTAGCCATGTCGATTTTAATTATGGCCGCAGTGGCAATAAAACCAATGATGCCGATGCCAAGCAAAAACTACTCGATGACTTTAACCTTGAAATTAAGGCAGGTGAAAAAATCGGTCTAGTGGGACGCTCTGGCGCAGGTAAATCAACCTTGGTGAATTTGCTACTGCGTTTCTATGATGTCGATGGTGGTGCGATTTTAATTGATAATCAAAACATCAGCGATGTCACCCAAGAGAGCTTACGCCAACAAATCGGCATGGTCACCCAAGATACCTCACTACTACACCGCACCGTGCGAGAAAATATTGCCTATGGTCGCCCAGATGCCACCGATGAGCAAATCATCAGCGCCGCCAAACAAGCGCATGCATGGGAGTTTATCCAACATCTAAGCGACGCCAAAGGCAATGTCGGCTTGGATACCCAAGTCGGTGAACGAGGGGTCAAACTCTCGGGTGGACAACGCCAGCGCATTGCCATCGCCCGTGTGATGCTCAAAAATGCCCCGATTTTGCTGCTGGATGAAGCGACCTCAGCACTCGATAGCGAAGTGGAATACGCCATCACTGACAGCCTTAACGATATGATGGCAGGCAAGACCGTGATTGCGATTGCCCACCGATTATCGACAATTGCGTCGATGGATAGATTGGTGGTGATGGATAGAGGGCAAATCGTCGAGCAAGGTAGCCATGCGCAGCTATTGGCTCAAAATGGCGTGTATGCCAAATTATGGGCAAGACAAAGTGGCGGTTTTCTTGGCGAAGATGATTAAATAAAAGACGTGCTAACTTACGCTAGATTTGATACCGCCCAACGGCAAGGGTGAATGCCAAGTCACAAAAGGGGTAGCCATAATTTTTCACTGGGTCTTATAATCAAGTAACCAAGTCACTTTTTAGTCACCTTTTAGTCACTAAAAAGTGGCTAAAAAAGTGATTAATTAGGACAATTGGCATGGAAGAACAACGCATCAATCTAAATGGCAAAAACGCCAAATACTATAACATTAAAAACCCCACCGCCAGCCAGACTGCCCATTTTTACGGCGGCAACGGCTTTGCCCTAGGCGTCTATGAGCCGCTCTTGATCGACTTGGCGCAACATCTTAACATCACCGCGCTAACCATGCGGGGGGAATGGTACGATAAACCGACCGAAACCGCGCTGACGCGGGAACAGGACGCCGATATCTTGATTGAGTTCTTGCAAGCCACCCTAGCAGAGCGAGACGGCAAGCCCGTCATCGGTATCGGGCACTCACAAGGCGCAACGGCCACCACCATGGCAGCTGCCAAACGCCCAGATTTGTTTAGCGCGCTTTATTTGCTTGAGCCTGTCACCTTTACCAACCAGCAAGGCAAGCTTTACAGCCTGGTGCCACGCATGGTGAAAATGACCCGAGAACCCTTTAAAAGCACCCAAGTCAAACAAGCCAACTGGGGCAGTGTGGATGCGTATTATCAGTTTCTTCGCCGTCATAAAGCGTACAAACGTATCACCGATGAGCACCTTTTAACCTATGCCAAAAATAGTCTAGAGGCAGGTGAGCAGGCTGAACTCACGCTACGTTTTTCACCCAAGCAAGAACTCGCCAATTATTTTGGTACACCGCTGATTATGAAGCCATTACAACAGCTTATTGCCGACAACAAAGTACCTGTGCAGTTAATTATCGGTAAGCCGTCGATGTTTATCAGTCAACAAGTGCGCCAGATGTGGGATACATTCGTGCCCAAGGAGCAAATGACGGTGCTCAATGACTATGGACATTTATTGCCACTTGAAGCACCAGAATTATGCGCCAAGCTCATTTTTCAAAAGCTGAAGTTGACAAGCTAACATGAGTTTATTTGCCGCCAATCCCAACGAGAATTTATTGCCCTACGATGGCATTGTCAATGATTTTGGGCAGGTTTTTGACAACCCCGCTTATGAGCCCAATGCGCTTTATCGGCATTTTTTAACGCAGTTACCTTGGCAGCATGACGTTGTCACAATTTTTGGCAAAACCCATGTCACCCACCGCCAAATCGTGTGGATGAGTGAAAACGATTATCACTATTCTGGACAACGCAAGACGGCAACGCCTTGGACAGCAGATGTTTTGGCATTAAAACAGCACATAGAATTGCTGCTGGCTGAGCAACATATGAGCGCAAATTTTAACGCCTGTTTGTTTAATTATTACCCCACAGGCGATGATGGTATGGGCTACCATGCCGATAATGAAAGCGAACTGGGTAATGAACCCATTATCGCGTCTGTCTCATTAGGGGCAACCCGTAAATTTGTATTTAAGCACCGCATCACCAAGGAAAAAGTCGAGATTCCCTTGCAAAATGGACAGCTAATTGTCATGCGCGGACAAACCCAGCGCCATTGGTTACACAGCCTGCCTAAAACCAAAAAAGTAACGGAAGGTAGAATTAATCTGACCTTCCGTCATATAGCGAATTAGATATCATTTAGCTATCGAGAAGCGCCTGCTAGCTATCGAGAAGCGCCTGCGCCGCAGCAATATCGAGGGTACCTTCATAAATAGCACGGCCTGTAATGATACCTTCAAGATAATCACTGTAGGGTTTTAGGTTTTCGATGTCTTGTAAATCCGTCACCCCACCTGAGGCAATCACCGGAATACCGCCTTCTTTTGCCAAGTTGACTGTTTGCTCGACATTGACGCCTTGCATCATGCCATCACGCGCAATATCAGTATAGACGATAGAAGATACACCTGCATCAGCAAAGCGTTTTGCCAAATCCACCGCTTTGACATCGGTGACATTTGCCCAGCCATGCGTCGCTACCATGCCGTCTTTGGCATCAATGCCCACAATGATATGACCGGCAAATTCTTGACACGCTTGTTCAACAAATTCAGGTTGTTCGACCGCTTTGGTACCGATAATAATATAGCTCAAACCTGCTTCTAGATAATGACGGATGGTATCAAGGCTACGGATACCGCCACCGAGTTGAATGGGTAAATTTGGGTAGGCTTTGGCAATCGCGGTGACGACGTCTTTATGCACAGGCACGCCATCGAAAGCACCGTTTAAATCCACCAAATGCAAGCGTCGAGCGCCTTCTTTTACCCAGCGGCTTGCCATTGCCACAGGGTCGTCACTAAATACGGTATCATCTTCCATACGCCCTTGTTTTAGGCGGACACATTTGCCGTCTTTGAGGTCAATGGCAGGGATAATTAAAGTTGGCGTAGTTGATAACGTCGTCATGGGGCTGTCCTGTTGTCGGTTGGCTCAAATTGAGCAAGGTTGGTCAAAATGCGTGTCGCTAGAATTTGGCGATAATTTTACCGTATAATGCCGACTAAGGTTAAGATATTTTGCATGTGGGTATTAGCATAACAGGGGTAGCGATAATGTTATACGTGGTCATAGCAGGGATTTTTATATTAGGGTACATGGCGATTGCCTTTGAGCACAACATCCATGTCAACAAAGCTGCCAGCGCGCTACTGACTGCGATTGCGTTATGGGTACTGCTGAGCTTTGGTATCGATACGCTTGTTGCCAACCATTCGGTGATCGCCAGTCTTGCCAATCATCAAGATTCTTTGCATTTTGTCGGCGAGCAGTTACGTGAGCATTTGGCAGAAATCGCCGAGATTTTGTTCTTCTTGATGGGCGCGATGGCGATTGTTGAACTGATTGATGCGCATGATGGCTTTCGAGTGATTACCGATAAAATTCATACCAAAAATGCCAGTAAGCTACTCGCCATTATTACCATTATCACCTTTTTTCTCTCATCGTTACTCGACAACTTAACCACCACCATTGTGATGGTATCACTGGTGTCAAAAATCATCGATGATCAAAAAATGCGATGGTATTTTGCCGGTCTTATTGTGATTGCGGCCAATGCAGGCGGCGCTTGGTCACCTGTGGGTGATGTCACCACCACCATGCTATGGATTGGCGGGCAGATTACCGCAACGGGTATTATGGCAAATGTGTTTATCCCAAGTATCGTATGTACATTAATCCCAATGGGCTTGGTGATGATGCAGCTAAAGGGTCAAACCGTGACCGCACCTGTACTGCCAAGCGGACAAGAATCTGACAGTGAATTGGCTAGCATGCCTATAGAGCAGCGTATCGAAAGCCTACGTGCTACCATCAAATCAAACGCCCAAGACAGCATCAGTCAAAAAACGCGCATGACAGTGTTACTGCTGGGTTTGGGTGCATTGGCATTTGTGCCAATTTTTAAAACCCTTACCCATTTGCCCCCTTATGTGGGCGTGTTGTTTGGCTTGGCTGTACTGTGGATGGTCACTGAAATCATGCACCGTCACCAAGATGACTATATCCGTGAGCGTATCGGGGTTGAAGGCGTATTAAGCCGTATTGATATTCCCAGTATTTTATTTTTCCTCGGTATTTTATTGGCGGTGGCAGCGCTTGCCACTGCGGGCATACTCGGTGACGTAGCAAAATGGCTGGATGCCACTTTTGGCAATGTATATGTCATCAATGTCATGATTGGCTTATTATCCTCAATCGTGGACAATGTACCTTTGGTAGCAGGGGCAATGAATATGTATCCGCTGACCACTGATGCCAGTATCGCGCAAGCGGCTGCAGCTGAAGCGGCGCGCCTTGAGCTGTTTCGTCAAGATGGCATGTTTTGGGAGTTTTTGGCTTATTGTGCGGGGACAGGCGGCAGCTGTTTGATTATCGGCTCAGCCGCGGGCGTGGCAGCGATGGGGATGGAGAAAATCCCCTTTATGTGGTACATGAAAAAAATCACTTGGCTTGCACTGATTGGCTATCTGGTCGGGGCAGGGGTGTATGTGCTGATTGAAACGATGATAAGATAATACGATAATTGGCTATTCAAGCATAAAAAAGGCGCTCATTTGCGCCTTTTTTATGGACTGGTTTTATGGACTGGTGGGTGATGGCATAGCTTCAATGTGATTAAACTTGCGCTAAATATAAAAAGTCAAAATTTACCCCAAAAAGCTATTGATTTTGATAAAAATATGCTAAACTATTGCCCTTTTTGGTGTACCTAAACTTTGCTAAAACTGTATTTATACCGTTTTTTCAATTGTTTGGGTCTTTTAGGCTCTAACCACTGAACTAGATTCAATTGATTGCATTCACAGAGAGAACATTATGGTAGTTATCCGTTTACAACGCGGTGGTGCGAAAAAACGCCCATTTTATCAAATCGTGGTAACCGACTCACGCAATGCCCGTGACGGTCGTTACATCGAAAACATCGGGTTCTTTAACCCACTAGCGCAAGGTCAAGAAGTGCCACTACGCATCAACGCTGACGCTTACCAAGCATGGATCAACAAAGGCGCACAACCTTCTGACCGTGTTGCCGCTTTATTTAAAGCAGCTAGCAAAGCACAAGCAACTGCTTAATTTTTTATAAAAATTAAGTAGAGCGGACTTTAATATGGCAAAACAACCGACAGACTTGCATACCAATGAGGCTAACACATCGCTGTTTAAAATCGGCGAGCTAAAAAAGCCTTATGGCATTCATGGCTGGCTATGGGTATTTAGCTTTACTGAAGACCGTGAAGCGATATTTCATATGCAGCCTTGGGTCATCAATACTGCCATGGGTCAAAAGACCTTGACGGTAAAAAACTGGCGACAACAAGGTAAAGGCTACGTGGTACAACTTAACGAAGTACCCGACCGCAATATCGCAGAAACTATGTTTGGCGTGAGCCTTTGGGCAGAAAAAAACAATCTGTCTGAGCTTGCAGAAGACGAATATTATTGGTCAGATTTGATTGGTTTGACAGTGATTAGCCAGTCAGAAAATGTCATTTTAGGACGTGTAAAAGAGCTGTTTGAAACAGGGGCACATGCCATTATGGTAGTCGAGCCGACTGCTGATAGTGTCGATGGCGAAGAACGATTGATTCCTTGGCACAAACAGACCATTGGCGAGGTGAATTTAGCCGAGCAGACCTTGATGGTCGATTGGGGCAGTGATTACTAACACTGATGTTTTAGTAGATTAAAGTGCCAGTTTATAGTGAGAATAGCGTATGTTTTTTGCGGTGATAACCATTTTACCCGATATGTTCGCAAGTATCACCGATTTTGGCATCACTGGGCGGGCGCTGGCTCGCAAGCAAGCGGAAATCTTGCTGATTAACCCAAGAGACTTTACCACAGACAATTATCGTCGTATCGATGAGCGTCCGTTTGGTGGGGGTCCCGGCATGGTGATGATGGCAGAGCCGTTACAAAAAGCCATCGACTACGCTAAAACGCAAGCCAATGCGCGTGGTAAAAGCTGTCCTGTGGTGTATTTATCGCCACAAGGCAAGACACTGAGCGAAAGCAGGGTGCTTGATTTTTGCCAATATGACGGCTTGATTTTATTATGCGGTCGTTATGAAGGCATCGATGAAAGACTACTGAGTCAGTCTGTCGATATCGAATGCTCAATTGGTGATTACGTGTTGACAGGCGGTGAATTGCCCGCGATGGTGTTGATGGATAGTGTGATACGCCGTTTGCCCAATGTGATGGGCGATGATTTATCGGCGCAGCAAGACTCCTTCGTGGATGGCTTGCTCGATTGTCCACAATATACCAAACCGACTGAATATCAAGGGATGAAAGTGCCTGACGTGCTGTTGTCAGGGCATCATGCCAACATCGCCAAGTGGCGATTTATTCAGCAGGCAACACGCACCCAGTTAAGACGTCCTGATTTGTGGCAAGCCTTTGTGCCAACCAAACAGCAACAAAAATGGCTGAAAGAAGCAGCGCAATCTGCTAAAGACAGCAACCCAGATTCATCCACTTGACGGATGCCCTAATCGTGTCGATTGCTATCAAGGCACATAAAATTAGCGGGGAGTATGCGCATTTGCTGACATCAACTAACCTTAGTCAGCTTAGCCTCTGTCCCCAGTGAGAGGAGAAAATCTCATGAGTAACAAACATCCTTTGGTTCAACAAATCGAAAATAGCCAGCTTAAGCAAGACGTACCAAGTTTTGGTCCTGGTGACACTGTTGTCGTACAAGTAAAAGTGCGTGAAGGCGACCGTGAGCGTCTACAAGCATTTGAAGGTGTTGTTATCGCTAAACGTAACCGCGGCTTAAACTCTGCGTTTACCGTACGTAAAATCTCTAGTGGTGTAGGTGTTGAACGTGCGTTCCAAACCCATTCACCACAAATTGCAAAGATTGAAGTAAAACGTCGTGGTGATGTACGCCGTGCCAAACTTTACTACCTACGTGACCGTTCTGGTAAATCAGCACGTATCCGTGAAAAACTGTCAGTGCGTAAAGAAGAAGCGCAAGCTTAAGGCTTTAACTGCGTTATTTATTATTTGCCTAAATGGGTTAAACTTTGATTGTCATGGTTTAATCAACACCAAAAAAGCAAAAACCCCAAATAAATCTATTTGGGGTTTTTTGTTAGCTAACTTTAGCCTTTTATGGGTGGGCTAGTCATGATTAATTAAGCTATGCTCTTTGGTATCTTTCATACGAGTATAAACAATCAATGAAATCCCAATCATAATCGTCACATATAAGAAAAACCATTCTTCATGGCCTGCTTGCTTGAAGGACAATGCCACATACTCGGCTGTACCGCCAAACAAAGTATTGGCAATCGCATAGGGTAACGCCACGCCCAACGCACGAATATGCGCAGGGAACATTTCAGCTTTAACGACCGCATTAATTGACGTATAGCCTGTGACAATTATCAAACCAAACAAACATAACGCAAACGCCATCCACGGGTCTGTCGTGCCTGCTAAGGTGCTAAAAATAAAGTAAGTAAATAACACCCCCATCACACCAAATCCTATCATCAGCGGTTTACGCCCGATTCTATCGGATAATGCCCCAGCGACAGGTTGCAAGAGCATAAAAATAAATAACGCAATAGCGGTGATTTGGGTAGCCGACTCTTTACTAAACCCTGACGTGTTGACCAAGAATTTTTGCAAATAAGTGGTGTAAGCATAAAATGCCAATGTACCGCCTGCCGTCAATCCAATGACCGTAAATGCCGCTTTCGGGTGTTCTTTAAATAAAGCCAATGCGCCGGATTTTTTTTGCGAACTACTGGTATCAACTTTATTAAAGGATTCTGTCTCAAGCAAGCCACGGCGAATATAAAATACAAAAAACGCCAACAAAGCCCCAATGACAAACGGAATCCGCCAGCCCCAAGCTTTGAGCTCAGCAGGGGTTAAAACTTGCTGTAGAATAATCAGAAGCACTAGCGCAATTAACTGCCCAGAAATCAGCGTAACATATTGAAAACTGGAAAAAAATCCGCGCTTGTCTTTACCCGCCATCTCGCTGAGGTAAGTGGCGCTAGCCCCATATTCACCGCCTACACTGATACCTTGAATTAAACGAGCAGTCACCAACATAATTGGGGCAAAAATTCCAATACTGTCATAACCAGGTGTCACAGCAATCATCAGTGAGCCTAAGCACATTAATGTTACCGATAGCGTAAGACCTGCTTTACGACCTTTCTTGTCCGCATAAACGCCCATTATCCATGCACCGATCGGTCGCATGACAAAACCCACCGCAAAAATCGCTGCGGCACTCAGCAATTGAGCCGTTTGGTTGCCTTTTGGAAAAAATACAGGGGCAAAATATAAGGTAAAAGCTGCATACGCATACCAGTCGTACCATTCGACCATGTTACCCGCTGAACCGCCTAAAATAGATTTTAACCGTGTTTTTTGGTCAATAGTTTCAATCGATTGAGACATTGAAAATCCTTGTCATAGACTTGTTGAATACATGCTAAAGGTTATTTTTGCGCTGTCCAGCCTTTGGGGCGTTCGTAGTCTTCATTATCCAAAAATTTATTGCGCTGCTCAGTAATAAATTTTTTAGCTTCTGGGTCAATCATGCTCAAGTGATTTTCATTGATGAGCATGGTTTGGTGCTCAAGCCATTCGTTCCACGCTTTGGCAGACACGGTGTTTTGCAATTCTTCACCAAGCTTGTTAGGGAACGGCGGTTTTGGCATTTTGGGTAGCTTTTGTTTATATTTACGGCACATGACCATGTGGTCAGCGGGGTTATAAGTTTCCATTTGTTATCCTTTTAATAGTTGCTAGTCTAAATCGCTTGCATCGGCATAAATCCAAGCGGTAGCGCCACTGTCAAAGTGACCTTCCACTCGTGCGTAGGCATCGACTTCGTAGCGGTCGGCTTGGGCAAGCTCATCATCGGTAATGTCAAAAATCACACCTGCCACTTTGTCGGTTGGGTTGTTGGTTTTAAGTAGTATCGGATGAAAACGTTTGCCACTTTTGGCGAGCACATCGTCATCGGTGATTTCGATTTCACCCAACTGGTAGCCAATGAGTTGGTCTTTACTACCCACCAGTGTACGCCCAAAGGTGGCAAGCTGTACATTTTCTTGTTGTAATGTGCCATACGAGAACAGTTTTGGCATATTAATAACCTAATTGTTCGATACGCTCACGCCCACGCTCAATCGCCATTTTGACTTGATTGGGCGCTGTACCGCCGATGTGGTTACGGGCATTGAGCGAACCTTCAAGGGTCAGATATTCAAATACGTCCTCACCAATCAAATCACTAAAGCCTTGAAGCTCATCGAGCGACAATTCACTCAAATCCACGCCTTTTTGCACACCTAACGCTACTGCTTTACCCACTACTTCATGCGCGTCGCGGAAGGCTAAGCCTTTACGCACTAGATAATCCGCCAAATCGGTGGCGGTCGCATACCCTTTCATGGTCGCGGCACGCATATTTTCTTTGTTTGGAATCAAGTTTGGTAGCATATCAGCAAAAGCAAGTAGAGAGCCTGTTACAGTATCTACCACGTCAAATAACGGCTCTTTATCTTCTTGGTTGTCTTTGTTGTAAGCCAGCGGTTGGTTTTTCATCAATGTCAATAGGGTAATCATATCGCCAAACACGCGTGCAGCTTTACCCCGTACCAGCTCTGGCACATCGGGGTTTTTCTTCTGTGGCATAATCGATGAGCCCGTGCAAAAACGATCAGGGACGACCACAAACCCAAATTGCGCTGACATCCACAAGATGATTTCTTCACTCATACGTGACAAGTGCATCATTAACAGGCTTGCGCTACTGGCAAATTCAATGGCAAAATCACGGTCGGATACGGCATCCAGCGAATTTTGACAAATCCCTTCAAAGCCTAATAGCTGTGCGGTAAATTCCCGCTCAATCGGATAAGTCGTACCTGCCAGCGCTGCGGCGCCTAGGGGCATTTGGTTGATACGTTTTCGACCATCAATCAAGCGCTCGCTATCACGCATTAGCATCTCAAACCATGCCATCACATGATGACCAAAACTGACAGGCTGCGCGGTCTGCAGATGGGTAAAGCCTGGCATGATAGTGTCGGTATGCTCGCTTGCCAAATCCAGTAAGCCCGTTTGTAGACGTTTTAACAATCCTAAAATAATATCGGTTTGGTCACGCAGATATAAACGGATATCGGTTGCGACTTGGTCATTACGACTACGACCTGTATGCAGTTTTTTGCCGACATCGCCAATAATAGCGGTCAGACGAGACTCCACATTCATGTGCACGTCTTCAAGCGCCACTGACCAAACAAATTTGCCATCGGCGATTTCTTGTTTGATTTGGGTCAAACCGCCAACGATTTGGTCTTTGTCTGCCTCGGTAATAATCCCCGCTTTAGCAAGCATGGTGGCATGAGCAATCGAGCCTGCAATGTCTTGATTGGCAAAACGTTGGTCAAATCCGACAGACGCGGTAAATTCAGCGACAAAACTGTCAGTGGCTTCGCTAAAACGTCCACCCCACATACTAGATGTGCTAGAATCAGCGGAAATTTGATTGCTCATAATACGTCCATTTTTTGTGTAAGTGTGAAAGGAATAAAAACAATGAGATTGCTGGAGCTGTTATTTCCCTCTGCAAAATCTAGGGCTAGTATAGCAAAAACTGAGGATGCCTCACAAATTTCACTCAAGCGGATTAAAGAGCCGCTCACCAGCACCTTTTTCCTGCCCAATATGAGCGAAAAACAGACCATCAAACTGTGGGTAAGCTATATTGCGTTTTATTCACTGGTTTCGATTGTAACGCTGTTAACTTTTACCCATGATATCAGTTTGATTATCCGTCATAGCATTGAAACGGTGGTGATTACTAGCTTAGTTGTGACGGGTGAAATGATTTTTTTGGCGAATTCTGCCAAAAAATTCAGAGAATTTAATTGGCGTTCAAAACAAATCACCGCCTATCTGCTATCGACCTCGTTTATTATCGTGCCGGTACTGAGTTTGCTAGGTCGGTTGCTGTTATTTTTCACACTGGGCTATGAAGTCAGTTTAAATACGCTGATACTAGAAACCCTGGTGAATACTTTATGTGCTTTTTTGATGATAGCGGTGCTGCTCACTTTTTTTGAGATACAGTATCAAAATATTCGCCGCGCTGAACTGCGTAACCAACAAAAACTCATCGAGCAAAACGAGCAGTTAAAGGCGCGTATCACCCCGCATTTTTTCTTTAACCTACTCAATACTATGCAATATCTGATAGAAACCGATGCGTATGAAGCCGAGAGAATGATTTGTCATATCTCAAATCTGTATCGGGTGAGCTTTGATGAGACGCGTGAGATTGCGCTACTTGATGAGATGGCGCTATGCGAAAGCTATTTGAGCATCGAAAAATACCGTTTTGATAAAAAGCTGAAAGTAACTTGGCATTTGCCCGATGAAGATTTGCTCTATGACATGGTGATTACCTCGTTATCGCTACAAATAGTGATTGAAAAACTGATCGTACTGATTGTTGAAAACAGCACCGACCCCATTCACATTATTATTAGTATCGATTGGCAAAACGATGTTGCCAAAATTGATGTCGAAATTGAGCTGCCGACCACGACGTATCAGCTGATTTGTCAAGATATTCACCAAAAACTGCAGTTTAACAGTCAACTGGCAATTTTACGTCAGTACTTTGGTCATGAAGCCAGCATTCACTTTGAATTATCTGGACATTTGTTAGTGACTCAAATTCGTTATCCCCTCAAAGATGTCGCGGCTTTTTAGCCCAGTCATTTTGTTAGTCGGAATTGGCATAAAAAAGTCACCAATCTGACGCGGCATTTCACATTTTATCTAACAAACTATGGTATATTAATTTGCGTCTACTTAAAACAATGCGTTTATTAGTTTATCTAATCAGTTAAGCGGTATTTTATGAGTGTTTGATTGCTCACTAAGCGGTTGTGTTGGATTTGGCATTAGATTGTGAAGAAAGTAAGACTTGTAGGGTCAAATACAGGTGTTTTTGACCTCAAAGGAGCAAAGGAGTAAACAATGAGAGTTGTGATCTGTGACGATGAGCCATTGGCCCGAGAGAGGCTAACACGCATCGTAAGAGAAGAAGGACATGAGGTTGTTGCACAGGCAGCCACAGGTATTGAGGCCATTGCAAAAGTCAAAGAAACCGCACCCGATGTAATTTTGTTAGACATTCGTATGCCAGAAATGGATGGTATCCGCTGCGCCAAAGAGCTTAATGAACTTAATAATCCACCAGCCATTATTTTTGTGACCGCGTACGACCATTATGCGATTGCTGCATTCAAAGCACACGCAATTGGCTATTTGCTAAAGCCTGCCAACAAAGAAGAGTTGTTACAGGTACTATCAAGAGCGTCATTGCTTAGTAATGCACAGCTCAATGAAATCAGTCGATTAGAAGACCCGTTAGCACAGTCCAATCGTCAGCATATTGCGGCGCGTACCCATCGTGGTGTGGAGCTGATTGCGCTGCAAGATATTTATTACTTTACAGCGGACCAAAAATATGTGCAAATCCGTCATAAAGGCGGCACGGTTTTAATTGATGAAACCCTCAAAGAGCTTGAGCAAGAATTTGGGGATGCGTTCTTTCGTATCCATCGCAATGCGTTAATCAATGTTAACTACCTAGAAATGCTTGAAGCGATTGACCAAGGTCAGTACCAAGTGCGTTTCAAAGGTTTGCCCGACCAGCTTGCCGTTAGTCGCCGTCATTTGCCATCACTACGCGATAAAATCCAATCAATGTAGCGTAGGCTTTCGTATGTTTGCGTCTACTTCAATGAGCCGTAAGAGTAATTAGCCTGACATTTTGCTATACTGTTGCCTAACTCGCTGAATCACTGACAGATACCCATCTGACAAATGCCTAGCTTAGAGAGTTGGGCATTTTTATTGCTTGCTAAAAAAGATACTGCTATGACTACGTTAACCACTTTAAATATCGCTACTCGCCAAAGCCCGCTTGCATTGTGGCAAGCTGAACATATCCAAGCGCGGTTGCAAGCGCTGTACCCAAGCCTGACCGTCAATCTAGTACCGATGGTCACCAAAGGCGACAAAATCCTAGATACCCCGCTAGCCAAAATCGGCGGAAAAGGTCTGTTTGTTAAAGAGCTTGAGCAAGCCTTGTATGAAAAACGTGCCGATATCGCCGTGCATTCGCTCAAAGATGTACCCATGGTGCTTCCTGAAGGTCTGACGCTTGGCGCATATTGTGAGCGTGAGCAGCCAACCGATGCCTTCATATCAAATCACTATGAAAGTCTAGATGCGTTGCCACAAGGCGCTAAACTTGGTACCTCAAGTTTACGCCGTCAATGCCAAATTCAGCAATATCGTCCTGACTTAGAGATTATCAGCCTACGCGGCAATGTAGGCACGCGCTTATCCAAGCTAGATGCAGGTGAGTATGATGCCATTATTTTGGCAACCAGTGGCTTGACGCGTTTGGGGCTTACCGATCGTATCCGCCATGAACTTGATACGCATATCAGTTTGCCAGCGGTCGGACAAGGTGCGCTTGCCATTGAATGCCGAAGTGATGATGCCGATGTGCTGGCACTATTAAAATCGCTCAATGACGAGCCAAGCCGTCTATGCGTGATGGCAGAACGCGCCATGAATCGTCATTTGCAGGGTGGTTGCCAAGTGCCGATTGCAGGCTTTGCTACCATTAAAGATGGACAAATTTATTTACAGGGTCGTGTCGGCAGTGTAGATGGTAAAACCTTGTTAAAAGCTGAGCATCATAACGCGTTAGTTGATGACGTACGGGAGTCTGAGCAAATTGCCGAAGCCGTGGGCGTGGTGGTGGCTGAAGCGCTCATTGCACAGGGTGCAGACAAAATCTTGGCGCAGATTTATCAAGACCGCTGATATTGAACGATACGCATAGCGATGCAATTTATCAATACCAGACCCGATCAGCGAGCCAAAGCGCTAAGCCTATTTTTGCGCCAGCATGGTGTTGCAGTGATTGAGCTGCCGCTGTTGACGTTGGTAGAAAAGCCGCTAACAGTCGCAGAGCGGGCAGTTTTACAATCGATTGACCGTTATCAAGTGGTGGTGCTAGTCAGTGAAGCGGCAGTAAAGTATGGCTTAGCAAGGCTTGCCACCTCGGTCAAGCTAACGGAATTGTCCAAAAAGATTACATGGGTTGCGGTGGGTGACAAAACCGCAAATTGCTTTAAACAGACTTGGCAGCAGATCACAGAGTTGCCAGCGCCTACGGTTACTTTTCCCGGTGAAAAACGTACTCAAAACAATGAAGGGCTATTGAATTTGCCGGTAATCCAAGCGCTTGGTAAAGGCGATTATTTGCAGGTATGGC
This sequence comes from Moraxella sp. CTOTU48717, assembly GCF_032057165.1. Lineage (NCBI taxonomy): Bacteria > Pseudomonadati > Pseudomonadota > Gammaproteobacteria > Moraxellales > Moraxellaceae > Moraxella > Moraxella sp. CTOTU48717. The sequence goes on from NZ_DAMBBC010000003.1 coordinate 16,080, forward strand.
GCGGCATCGGCGGGCGAGAATTATTGGCAGATACATTGGCGGCAAAAGGTGTGCAAGTGCATTTGCTAAACTTGTACCAACGGGTTTTACCAAGCACAACCACCCAAGCATTCGCGGTTTGGCAGCAACATCAGAGCCACAACCAACCCATCGTTGTACTCATCTCAAGTTTGACCGCCTGGCAAAACTGGCAACAACTAACATTAGGCACTGAAATGGCTGCCAGCTGTTATTATTTGGTATTGCAGTCGCGTATTGCACAGCAAATGTTATTACGGCAGGCCAATCTTAACATAACTATCATCCCCGACTTACTACCTGCGACGATTCTACAAGCTTTAACTACTCACCAATAGTTGCATGGCTTTCGGTTTTGCTAAGCTGTTTTGCGCTGAATCTTCTACCCATGACAGCGTTTGCAGCGCTTGTTGCAGTGTTTGAGTTAGCCGCATACCCTGCTCTATCGTCAGCGTCATGGTGAGCGGGGTCAAAAACCAATGAAAATGGGTAAGGCTATGTTTGACAGTATCAGTGCTATCTAAATTAACCTGCTGGATATTTAGCAGCTGCTCAGCTTGTAAGAACTCGAAGATAATCTGCTCAGCGGTGTTATATTCTGCTTCAAACGTCGCCTCTTGCTGCCAGGTTGCCAGTAGCGGCGCGCCTGTATTTTTTGCCCCCGGTTGTTTTTTGACAAAGGCCAATGGTAAACACCACAGTCCGCCCCAAATCCCAGTGTCAGGACGTTGTAGCCACAAGGTTTTGTCATCGCAAACCAGCTTTAACGCTAGCGAAAACTTAGACGGATTGGGCGATTTTTTACTTTTTACCGGATAAAAACTTTGCTTACCTTGGGCATTTGCCACGCAGTCGGCTTGCACTGGACACAGTAGGCAGGCAGGTTTGGCTTTGGTGCATAGCGTCGCCCCCATATCCATCATCGCTTGGGCGTAGTGCCCGCTATCACGGGTCGGTGTTAGGCGCTCGGCAAGTTGCCAAAGCGCTTTGGTTGTGGCAGTTTTGGTGATATCGCCGTCAATACCTGCCCAGCGGGTCAGCACACGTTTGACATTACCATCGCAAATCACCCCCCTGTCACCGCCATATTGGTCAGCTCTGACACCCATCGCCACAATCGCGCCTGCCGTAGATTGCCCCACCCCTGAAATCTGCTCCCAGTGGGCAACCGTTTGCGGAAATTTACCAGTTTGCTCGATGATATCCACCAGCTGCTTGGCACCTTTATGCAGGTTGCGCGCACGCGCATAGTAACCCAGTCCTGCCCAGTGCTCAGCGACTTGCTCCCAAGATGCGTTTGCCAAATCCTGCACGGTGGGAAAACTTGCCATAAATCGCTCAAAATAAGGAATTACCGTCGCCACTTGGGTCTGCTGTAGCATGATTTCAGATAACCACACCGGATAGGGGTCTGGCGTGTCAAGCTGATGCTGCTGCCACGGCAAATCATGACGCCCGCTATGGTCAAACCAAGTCAAAATACGCGGTGCAAAACTATCAAGCTGCGCTTTGGTATGCGCTTCGGTATGCGCTTGGGTATAATTGTGGCTTAAGTGCTGATTGGGACTTGGCATCGTTGAGTGGCTGGTATTCGGATGTGCGTTCAAAATTCACCATCGGGTTACTATCGTGATAGCTATATAAGACTTTCTGGTTAGTATTCAATAGTGACTGACAACAGACTTAACAAAGCTGCACTCAAACTGGGACATAGACATAAAAAAAGCAATATCGTCACAGATATTGCTTTTGCTGTTAGGATGCAACTGTATGTTATACAAGATTGTCCCGCATAAACGCAATCATTTTATCCCAGCTGGCTTTTGCGGCATCCGCATCATAGCCCAAGTCCACGCCATTTTCTTCGGCGCGTTTGTCAGCATTAGGATTGGTAAAGCCGTGTTTGGCACCTTCGTACACATCGACTGTGTACTCTACATCGGCGTTGTCCAACTCTTTTTTTAGCCCTTCAATGGCATCCATTGACACCATGCTATCGGCTTCACCATGTGCCACCAACACTTTGGCGGTGAATTTGCCTTTTTGTGCCGGTTGTTTTGGGGCAGGGTTGCCGTGGAAAGTCGCCACTGCTTTGAGCGGGAAACCTTCACGCGCCATGTCTAGGGCGATTTTGCCGCCAAAGCAAAAACCAATTGCGCCAAGACGGTTTGTGTCAACAGCTTCAAGGTCAGTAAAGTCATCCATAATGAGTTTACAGCGCGCCATCAACATGTCTTGGTCGGCGAGCATTTGGCTCATCCATTCATTGGCTTGGGCGGCATCTGTGGTCAGTTTACCTTCGCCATACACATCCATGGCGACGGCAGCAAAACCCGCTTCGGCTAAACGCTCAGTGACTTTTTGTGGGTGCTCAACCACGCCCCACCATTCAGGCGCCACCAAAATCGCTGGGGCAGGATTGTCGTGGCTCGCTGATTCTGGTAGACAGACATAGCTTTTGAGCTCCACGCCATCGGTGGTGGTAGATTCGAGTTGTAAAATTTGAATTGGCATCATGGATCCTTATGTTATGGTAAATATATGATTGGTTGCTATTGTTATAAGACACTGGCGTTATAAAAACGCTGGATTCATACGCTAATGAGAGCGTGGCAAGTCAGTGCAACGGTTAATATAGGCACTACTGTATACTGAAATCATCGTATTTTCCGTTATAATACTGTCACTGTTTTATACAAGCCGAAAGTTGGAAACATAATGAGCCAATCTGTTACCTTACGCCCGCAATTTTGGGAGCGATTTTCGTTAGAACAATTGACCCAAGCTGAATGGGAAGCCTTGTGCGATGGCTGTGGGGCGTGTTGTTTGATTAAATTTAAAGACGATGACACCGATGAAGTTGAATACAGTGATGTCGCCTGTCGACTGCTTGATTGTGCCACAGGGGCTTGCCAGCATTACCCAACAAGGCGCGACTATGTGCCCGATTGCATCAGCCTAACCATCGATAACATTGGCGAGATGTACTGGCTACCGGCAAGCTGCGCCTACAAGCGCTTGTACTACGGGCAACAACTGCCAAGCTGGCATTTACTCCTCACTCAAGATGCTGCCGTGACACAAGCCATGATGCGCCAAAAAAATATCAGCGTGGCGGGACGCTGTCAGTCTGAAACAGAAGTTTCTGAGCTAGAGCAGGAAGAACGGGTGATTCATTGGATTCGCCAATAGCGCTTGGTTATTCGAGACTTTACTAGCACCGAGCAAGCTGATGGGTGAGTAAAATCAGCCAAAAAATACAATAAAATTAAGAAAAATACCATTGCAATCATCATGGGGTTAAGGTAAGGTAAAAAAATCTTTCGCCATATGAGGGTCTCGTCGGCTATGTCAGACGACAATTCGAGTTCACACCTGTCAAACAAACAGCAAAGCAGTAGCTGGTCACGCGGTCTGAAACGCTGGCTATCCACCGCCCCTGAAACCCGTGATGAACTAGTCAAATTGGTACATGATTCGCGTCGATTTTTGGCGCCCGACACCGTCGATATGTTAGAGGGTGTCTTAGATTTACCCGCCATTCAAGTGCGAGAAATCATGACCCCTGTCAGCCACGTTGCAGGCATCACCCAGCACCAAAACTTGCAAGACATCATGTCGCTCTATATGGAAACCGCCCACTCGCGTTATCCTGTATTTACCGATGACAACAAAGACACGGTGATGGGTATCTTACTTGCCAAAGATTTGATTCCATTTTTGGTCGCCAAGGCGCAAGGTCAAAATATTGACCATTTTAATCTTGAAGCGATTGTACGTCAGCCAATTTATATCAGTGAAACTGCGCGCTCTGACAACCTGCTGCGTCTATTTCAAAAAAACCAAATTCATATGGCAATCGTCATTGATGAGTTTGGGGTGACAGCAGGCGTGGTGACGATGGAAGACTTACTCGAAGAAATTGTCGGTGATATCATTGATGAGCATGACGACATCGAAGAAGATACCGATATCAATCATATAGTGCCTGTACCCAACCAGCCTGATACATGGATTGTGCAATCCATCACCTCAGTCTCAGACTGTAATGAACAGCTAGGTACCCATTTTGATAGTGAGGATGTCACCAGTATGGGCGGACTGGTCATGCAAGAGCTTGGCGAAGTCAATGAGGTGTTGGGTCAAACGGTCTTTATTGACGATTGTCGTTTGACGGTATTGTCAGCAGATGGTCGATTTATCCAAGAAATTGAACTGGTTAAAGGGTATAATCAGCTCGACGATTAGTCCAATTACTTATGTTTGCAAAACCGTTTAACCCTAAAGGCAATACTCGCCAATGCGTCTTACTACCCAGTCCCTAAAAAAGCAACTTTCTGTACAATCTCATCACGATAGTGCCAAATCTGCAAATACCAAACAGCCCCTGTTACCCAAACTGGTGCTGGCTTGGCTTGCGGGTGCGGCATTTGTCTTTGCGTTAGCGCCTTACAATTTTTGGATAGTGGCACTGTTGTCGCCACTGGTGCTGTATTGGCTGTTATTGCCCTCCATGTCAAATTGGCGGGCGTTTTGGCTCGGTGAAATGTATGGCATGGGATTGTGGAGCGTGGGCGCGTTTTGGTTGTTTACCTCGATTCATACCTACGGCGATACCCCTACCTTATTAGCTTTGCTGATGATTGGCTTTGTTGGCTTGGGGATGGGATTGTTTCATGGCGCCTTGGCAGTCATTTTTAATCGCTTTGTGGCAAAACAGCCGCTAAGCTTTGCGTCATTATGGGTGGTACAAGAGTGGTTAAAAACCTGGCTATTTACAGGTTTTCCTTGGCTATTCGTGGGCTATGCTTATACAGCGCAACCTTGGCTGACGAGCCTTGCCCCAATTTTTGGGGTGTTGGCGCTGAGCTTTGTATCCGTGTTCGTCTCAGCAAGTCTGGTGGAAGCGGCGCGAAAAAAATACCGTTTTTTAATTCCATCGTCTGTGATGTTACTGGCAAGCGTTGCGCTGTGGCTTATTGCCCCGCAATGGACGACCCCCAAAGGCACACCAAATCTAAAAGTTTCGTTAGTGCAAGGCAATATTCCGCAGGACTTAAAATGGCTGCAAGAGTACCAAATCCAAACGCTGGGTATCTATGCAGGCTTAAGTAAAACAGAATGGGGGCAGGACATTATCTTATGGCCAGAGTCGTCAATTCCGATGTTTCAGACCGACGCCATGCCCTTTATCAGCCAAATTGCTGCCCAAGCCCGCGAAAGCAATAGCGCATGGCTCACCGGTATTCCGTATGTCGATGTCAATAAATACGACCCAAAAGTTGATAAATACGAGCCATTTTACAACAGTGTGATTGCTTTGGGCGCCGATGCCAAAGGCTTATACAAGAAACAAAATTTGGTACCCGTGGGCGAATATATCCCGTTTGAAGGTATGTTAGATTGGGCATTGCCAAACTTGATGAGTGGCACCATGAGTTTTCGCAGTGGGTCTGCGCACCAAGCACCCTTGCAAGTCAAAAACCACCCAGTCGGGGTGGCGATTTGTTATGAAGTCGCCTATCCTGATACCACCCGCCGCAATGCCAAAAATACCGACTTTTTATTGACGGTATCCAATGATGCTTGGTTTGGCACATCGGCAGGTCCATTACAGCATCTACAAATGGTGCAAATGCGCTCGATTGAAACCGGTCGCTGGTTTATGCGCGCGACCAATACAGGCGTGACCGCAATCATCAATGATAAAGGCAATATTGTTGCCAAAGCGCCAGCCTTTGAACGCACGGTGCTACGGGGTGAGATCCAATCGCGCGTTGGTAATACGCCATTTATGCGCTGGGGTAGTTATCCTATCTTGGCACTGGCAGCGCTCTTGCTACTGATTAGTTGGCTGGTTCGTAAAACACGTTAAAAACCTTAAATGCAGTAAGGTTTTGTCACCAATTGCAAAAATTTAGTATATAATGGTTACAAAGTTCCGTATAATAGTTATAAATTAGATTTGAATTCATTTAGATTCAACAACTCTTGCCCCAATGATTTACAGTGAGGTTTACGATGGCTCATCATGAAGTCGTGGAAAACAATGTCAAAAAAGAACTTAGTTATTCTTTAATTGGCGTTTTAGCGTTTCTAGGCGTGGTTTTATTAATCCTTATTTCAGCAATTGTTCGCCCTGCTGGTAACCACGTTGACGTTGCAAAACTCAATGCTGAAGTAGAAGCCAAAGCCGCCGCATCTGCTGCCGCCGCTGCCAAACCAGCGGGTTCGACGCCTGCGGCAACCTCACCTGCGGCAGGTGAAACCACCACCGCCACTGCCAATGCAGACACCGCAACAGGTCCAAATGCCACCGTTGCCAGCCCAGACAATGCCTCTATGACGCCATCTTCTGCACCAACGGCTACGGCAAAAACATCGACCATTGAAGCGCGTAATGCCTCAACGGCTGAAGCCAAAGCAGAGATTAAAGCCAAAACAGGTGACACCCCAAATATCGCCCCACCTGTTGCTTCAGCGGTTAAATCTCAAGAACAATCAAAATAATACATTGATGTATGCACAAAAAAACCACGTTAGATAACGTGGTTTTTTTGTGCACTAAGTCGTCACTGTCAAGCTTAAGCTTTTTGGTAAGTGACAAACTGATAGCTTAACCCGCTTTGTTCATCCGTGAATTTTTCACTTTCTGATGTTTTGACAAAATCACTGGTAATCTCTGGATAAAACGCCGCTGCATTGTCAATCACAGTATCGACATGGGTGATTTCTAAGCGATCACTAAACAGTAGGGCTTGTTGGAAGACTTTTTCGCCACCAATTACCCAAATCGTTTGCAAACCTTTACCATGGGCGAGCGACGAGGCTTGGGTCAGTGCTTCATCTAGGTTGTGCATCACAATGACGGCATCATCATCTACTTGGTAGTCCAAATTGGTGGTAATCACAAAATTGGTACGGTTGGGCAAGGGTTTTGCGCCCATGGATTCAAAGGTCTTGCGACCCATAATCACGATACCGCCATTGGTATGTTTTTTAAAATGTTTCAAGTCCTCAGAGATATGCCAAGGCAATTGATTGTCTTTGCCAATGGCGCGGTTTTGGCTCATCGCCACGATTTGGGCGACTTCCACATTAGAATAACTCATGATTTATCCTTATTGCTGTGAGTTTTGGCATTGGGCTGCAAGCTTATACAGAGACTTCAGCCTTAATTGTGGCATGGCTTTGATAGTTTTCAATTTTTATATCGTTAAAATCAAACGCAAAAATGTCAGTAACTTCAGGGTTGAGCCAAAGTTTTGGTAGGGCAAACGGCTCGCGGCTAAGCTGCTCATGCACTTGCTGTAGATGGTTGTTATAGATATGACAATCACCGCCCGTCCACACAAACTCACCGACGCCAAGCCCGGTCACATGGGCTATCATGTGGGTAAGCAAGGCATAGCTGGCAATGTTAAAAGGTACACCCAAAAACAAATCCGCCGAGCGTTGGTACAACTGACAAGATAATTTGCCATCGGCGACAAAAAACTGAAACAGGGTATGACAAGGGGGCAAGGCCACTTCGTTGGCCTCCAAAGGATTCCAGCCAGAGACAATCAAACGGCGCGAGTTTGGGTTGTTTTTGATTTCATTGACCACCCAACTGATTTGGTCAAAACCGTCTGAATGGTAGCTGCCGTCCGCTTTTTTGCTTGCCCCGAAGTTGCGCCACTGGTGTCCGTATACCGCGCCAAGTTCGCCTTCAGGCTTGCCAAAACGGGCAGTTTGCTCGGCGGTTGCCCATTCATTCCAAATGCGTACACCATTGTCCTGCAAGTATTGGACGTGGGTATCGCCTTTTAAAAACCAAAGCAGCTCATAAATCACGCTTTTGGTATGGATTTTTTTGGTGGTCAGTAGTGGAAAACCCTCATTCAAATCAAACCGCATCTGCGCGCCAAAATAGCTGATGGTACCCGTACCCGTACGGTCGCCTTTTTGTATGCCGTTGGCTAGCACCAGTTTAAGTAAATCCAAATAGGCTTGTTCGTTCTTTGACGTAATCATGGGTGATGAGTTCCTTGGTTAGTTTTCTTTGTTAGTCCACATTCTTTTGACTGCCCCAATCATAGATTTGGTTTTTATACGCCCAAATCAATAAAACCAAACCACCGATAATCATCGGTAGGCTTAAGATTTGCCCTTTTGTCATCCACCCTAATAAAATAAAACCTTGGTCAGCATCAGGTTGGCGGAAGAATTCGGTAATAAAACGTGCAATACCGTAGCCCATCACAAACAAGCCACTAATCGCCATACGCGGACGCGGCCGACTGGCAAACCACCAAACCAAAACAAACAGTACCACGCCTTCGGTAAAAGCCTGATACAACTGTGACGGATGGCGGGGAAGTAACAAATAATTGTTGCCATCAATCATAAAGGTTTGCGCAAGGCTTTGCAGGGCAGGGCTTTGTTTGAGCAGTTCATTGTCTTCATTGACCGCTTGCGGGAACAGCATCAGCCAGTTGTAACCACCGTCAGACACCCGACCCCACAATTCGCCATTGATAAAATTGCCAATACGCCCAAACAGTAGTCCGGTTGGCACGCAGGGAATAATAAAATCTAGCACATTCCAAATGTTCTTTTTATATTTGCGGGCAAAAAATAGCATTGCGATGGCAACACCCAAAAATCCCCCATGAAACGACATACCGCCTTGGTTGATTTTGAACAAATACATCGGATTGGCTAAAAATTCGCTTAATTGATAAAACAGCACATAGCCGATACGACCGCCTAGAATCACGCCCATCGCCCCATAAAATACCAAGTCAGCGACCATGTCGGCATTCCAGTCTGGGCGTGATTTAGTGCGATACCAAGCCAACGCATAAGCGGCAGCAAAAGCCAGTAAATACATCAGCCCGTACCAGTGGGCTTGGATAGGTCCCAAATGCAGAGCGACAGGATCCCATTGCGGGTGAGTTAAAATTAGTGGAAACATGGCAATTTAGTCATTATCGAAAATGCCAATATCATAGCAGTTTTGGCTAGTTTGGGCTATTTTTTGTTGTGCGCTTTTAGTTATTACCAACGGCTATCGTTCTCACAAGGCGCACCGTTACAAACGCATTTCAATGCCTTGCTGTGCCATAAACTGCTTGGCTTCCCCCACGGTATATTCGCCAAAATGGAAAATACTCGCCGCTAGTACCGCATCAACACCACCTTGCAGCACCCCATCTGCCAAGTGTTGCAAATTACCGACGCCACCCGAGGCAATCACTGGCACATTTACGCTATCGGTAATGCGCTTCATCAAGGCGATATCATAGCCGTTTTTGGTACCATCTGAGTCCATCGAGGTCACAAGCAGTTCACCCGCCCCAAAACCTGCCATTTTTACCGCCCATGCCACCGCATCAATGCCAGTCGCTTTGCGTCCCCCATGGGTAAAGATTTCCCATTGATTGTCACCCACTTTTTTGGCATCAATCGCTACTACGATACACTGACTGCCAAAACGTGCTGCCGCTTCACCGACAAATTCAGGGTTAAAAATTGCCGCCGAATTAATTGATACTTTATCCGCGCCCGCGTTTAGCAAGTGACGAATGTCATCGACTTTACGCACCCCACCGCCCACGGTCAGCGGTACAAATACGGTTTCTGCCATGCGTTCTACTGTGTGATAAGTGGTGTCGCGTCCATGATGGGTAGCGGTGATGTCCAAAAAAGTGATTTCATCCGCGCCCTGTTCGTTGTAGCGCTGCGCCACTTCAACAGGGTCGCCCGCGTCTTTGATGTCGACAAATTGCACACCTTTGACCACCCGACCATTGTCAACATCAAGGCAAGGGATAATTCGTTTTGCTAACATATTCGATTTCCTTCTATAATAGCCGTAAGTTTATCAAATTTACTTTGCCATTACCGCAGTTTTATCGGTGTGCTGCGCTTCAAGGATGCCTTATGTCTGTATATACCCAGTTGACTGACCAACAATTCAGTGATTTTTGCCAACAATTTGGCGTGGATTTTGCCAAAGCCATACCTATCACACAGGGTATCAAAAACAGTAATTGGTTTATTGAAACAACCACGGACGAAGCCGGCGAGCCGTCTTATGTATTTACCTTGTTTGAAGAACGCAAACCGCATGAAATTCAAAAAATGGCGATTATCCTAAACCGCTTAAAAGACCAGCTACCCGTAGCCGCACCGCTAGCCGCCAAAAACGGCGAGTTTTTGCTGTATTTTGACAACAAAGCCATTGTAGTGTCACCAAAACTCTCGGGCGGTCACCCGAAAGCAACCACACCTGATATGTGTCGTCAAATGGGCGAGGCTTTAGCCGTTCTTCATCAAACCTTGCAAACCTTGACCCCTGCTCAAAACTATGGCGTTGAGTTATATCCTTGGCATCTGGTGCGTGACCGTGAAACCAAGTTTATGCCAAGCGATGAAGCCAAACTGATGAATGATATTTGGCAAGCCTACGAAACTGTAGCGAGCAAAAATTTGCCAACAGGTTTATGTCATCTAGATATGTTTGCCGATAACACGCTGTGGGATTTTAGTGATGAAACCCAGCCAACACTCACAGGTTTGCTTGATTTTACCGAAGTCAGTGTTGAACATTTTGTGATGGATGTGGCGATTACCATTAATGATTTTTGCACCACTTGGGGTAACGCCAATGATGGCGAAGCGGTGAATTTTGATGACGCCAAAATGCAAGCGTTTTTACAAGGGTACGAGAGCAAACGCGCTTTGAGCGATGATGAGAAAGAGGCATTGCCGATTATGCTTGCCATGGCGGGCGTGACGTTTTGGCTGCTGCGTTTGAATGTGATTTATTATAACCGTCAGCAAGGTCGTACGGGCGATAATATTATGGTGAAAAATCCTGATTTGATGAAACGCTTGGCGGCATACCATTGGGCGAGAAAATAACAAATGTATATTGTTTATGTTGATGAAAGTGGTGATATAGGATTACAAAATAGCCCTTCTAATTATTTTTGCTTGAGTGCAATCATTATTCATGAAAGTAAGTGGGACCAAACCTTGAATTCAATCATTGACTTTAGGCGGTTTCTGAGAGAAAAATACGGGTTCAAATTACGTGAAGAGATTCATTGCTCACATTTTATTCACAAACCTGCTGAGTTCCAACGAATCGCCAAATCCATGCGTTTAAGATTATTGAGAGATGTAATTGATTTTCAAGCAAATTTATCAAACTATCAAATCATCAATGTAGTGGTAAATAAAAAGAATAAACAAATAGGCAGTGACATTTTTAATTTGGCATGGCAAACTTTAATTCAACGTATTGAAAATACATTGCAGTATCGAAATTTTATTGGTTCAACGAATATTCAAGATACTGCCATGTTATTTGTTGATAAAACTGATGAAGTCAAGCTAAGAAATCTCACCCGAAAAATGCGGCGTTATAATCCCGTTCCTAACAGCTTTAATCTAGGTGCTGGTTATCGTATCTTACCAACTAAACTAATTATTGAAGACGCAATTCATAAAGATTCTGCACATTCTTATTTTATTCAGTTAGCAGATGTTAATGCATATTTTCTCAGTCAAAAGTTTCAACCAAATCAGTATATTAAAAGAAAAGGTGGTAAAAATTACCTTGACCGCTTGCAACCAGTATTATTTAAACAGGCAAGTAAGAAAGATTTACTAGGAATTGTTATTCGCTAAAAAAGAAAGGTTCAGCTTTCGCTGAACCGATGAGTCCTACTGTAAAGTCTAGCTTTAGGTCAGACTACATCGTTATGATAGCATTTGCTATGAAATAGTTCAAGGAACTAAACCAAATATTACAAAAAGTGAATTTTAATGTGCCAATTATTAGGAATGAATTGTAACACACCCACCGATATTCATTTTAGCTTTGCGGGGTTTCGTCAGCGAGGCGGGCAGACCGATATCCATACCGATGGGTTTGGTATTGTGTTTTTTGAAAAAAATCCCGACCCATCACAGGGTAATCGTAAAGCTGGGGTACGTCAATTTCACGATGACAAGCCAAGTTTCTGCTCACCGGTGGCGGATTTAGTCAACAGTTATCCGATTAAGGCGATGAATGTAATTAGCCATATTCGAAAAGCCACGCAAGGCACAAATTGCTTGGCTAATACCCACCCATTTGTCCGTGAGGTATGGGGCGAGGAATGGGCATTTGCGCATAATGGGCAATTGCAGATGGATTTTATTGACCAGCTCAGCCCTGTGCCCACCCACTATCAGCCTGTAGGTACAACCGATTCGGAGATGGCATTTTGTTATCTGCTCAATCGCCTCAAATCACAATTTAGTGAGCCGCCCAGTGACGAGGTGTTATTCCAGTTTTTGACCACGATTTGTCGTGAGTTATCGGCGCTGGGCTTGTTTAATTGTCTCATTAGCAATGGTGATTGGCAGTTGGCCTATGCAGGGAGCTTGCTGTTTTTTATCACCCGTAAAGCGCCATTTGGTGAGGCGAAACTCGCTGACAGTGAGCTGGCGATTGATTTTAGTGAAGTGACTTCGCAGACCGATAAAGTGACCTTGATTACTACCATTCCTTTGACTTATAACGAACACTGGCAACAGCTGTATGTGGATGAATGTTTGATGTTTCGGGATGGCGATATTTTATTTAAAGATACCCCTGATAATCCGATCTGCTTAACCATTGAAGAAGGCATTGCCATCGCCCGCAAAGTAGGGGCGAGCTTATAATATGATAAAAGTCGCTTATTCTGATATTTTTAAATATGACGTCCCCGAACGCCATCGTTTCCCTATGCAAAAATATCCAATGATTGCGGCGCGGTTATTGGCGGAGGGTACATTGACCCAAGCCAATTTTTTTGCCCCGCAGCGATTGAGCGAAGACGAAATTCTCACCACACATACACAAAGGTACTGGCAGCATCTAAAACAGCAAACATTGCCTGCCAAAGACGCGCGCGCCATCGGCTTTGAGATGACGCCAAGGCTCGTTGAGCGGGAACGCGTGATTGCCCACGGCACTTATGAATGTGCGTTATTCGCCAAACAATTCGGTGTCGCGCTCAATATCGCAGGCGGTACCCACCATGCGTTTGCCGATCATGGGGAAGGGTTTTGCGTGTTTAATGATGTGGCGGTGGCGAGTAATTTATTGTTGGCACGTGGACAGGCGACCCAAATTCTGACCGTGGATTTGGACGTCCATCAAGGGAACGGTACAGCGCATTTGATGGCAAATGAACCTCGGGTATTTACCTTTAGCATGCATGGCGCAAAAAACTATCCGTTTCGCAAGCAAGCATCTGATTTGGATATTGATTTGCCAAACGAGACAGGGGATGACGCGTATTTAGCCATATTAATGGAGACGCTGCCCAGACTTATTGCAAAAGTGAAACCCGATATGCTGTTTTACCAGTCTGCTGTGGATGTGCTCGCCACCGATAAGCTCGGTAAACTTGCGCTCACCCGTGACGGCTGCGCCAAGCGCGATGCGTTTGTATTTAGCCAAGCCAAAGCCCATCGGATCCCAGTGGCGGTGGTGATGGGTGGCGGTTACTCAGAAAACATCGACGATGTGGTGGAAGCCCATTGCAATACCTTTCGCATGGCAAAAAGGCTGTATGAGTGAGTGTTAAGAGATAAAAAAAGCCCTGTTTCACAGAGCTTTTAAAATAAACCGTGGTTATGCTAATAAATGCACTCACACGTACGCTGATAATTAAGCTAATACTTTCTCAAGCGCTTGCTTAAAACGGCTGACGGTACCGTCAATATCCGTCAACTTATCCAGACCAAACAGACCTAAACGGAATGTTTTAAAGCTGTCAGGTTCGCCAACTTTCAGTGGGACGCCGCCTGCAATTTGTAAGCCTTGGGCGGCAAATGCTGCACCTTTGTGCATATCATCACGCTCAGTATAAACCACAATCACACCCGGCGCTTGGTAGCCTTCAGCTGCGACGCTGATGATATTGTGTTGATTGAGGACAGAGAGCACTTTTTGACCCAATTCAAATTGGGCGCTTTTGAGTTTATCAAGTCCAATCGCTTCGGCTTCTTTGACGGTATCGCGGAATTTGGTCAGCCCATCGGTTGGCATCGTCGCATGATACGCATGACCGCCATTTTCATAAGCGCGCATGATAGTGAGCCATTGTTTGAGATCGAGCCCAAAACTGGTCGATTCGGTGGCTTCTACTTTGGCAACGGCTGTTTCATTCATCATTACTAGCCCCGCACATGGCGTGCTTGACCAGCCTTTTTGTGGCGCAGAGATGAGCACATCAATGCCCAACGCTTTCATATCAAGCCATGCACAGCCGGATGCGATACAGTCGATGACCAGTAAACCACCGACACTATGCACCGCATCGGCAAGTTGTTTGATATAGTCATCGGGCAGCATCAAGCCTGCCGCGGTTTCGACATGCGGGGCAAATACCACCGCAGGTTTTTTAGATTGAATCTCAGCAACAGCCGTTTCGATTGCCACTGGCTCAAACTGCTGTTGTTGCCCAATTGAATCGCTGTTGTCACCGATGTGTGCGGTCAGGACAGTCACGTCATCCGTGATACGACCTTTTTCAAGGATTTGCGTCCAGCGAAAACTAAAAAAACCGTTGCGGATGATGAGCACTGTTTGGTCGGTGGCAAGCTGGCGCGCAACCGCTTCCATACCGTAACTCCCTGTACCCGGCACGATTGCCACCGCATCGGCGTTATACACGTTTTTTAAGCTTGTGGACAAATCATTCATCACGGTTTGGAATTTTTTGGACATGTGATTGAGCGAGCGGTCGGTGTAGACCACAGAGTATTCTAATAAACCGTCTGGATCAATATCTTGGCGTAGCGCTGGCATGGGACTCTCCTTTAATATCGTTGTCTTATCGCAAAATCGCAAATAAAATTAGTCTAGCAAAAAAGCCCTTTTAAAAAACAAAAAAATTGTAGAGCGGTTGTTAAAGTTTTTGTTATCAATGGTGCAGCGATTAAGCCAAAAACTGTCCGCAGCAGCGTTTGTATTTCTCACCACTGCCGCAGGGGCAAGGTTGCTTTTGGGTGACAGGCATGACCACTGTCGGATCTAAAAAATACCAACGGTTTATGCGACCGCTGGGGATGTTGACGAAGGTAGAAAGTTCATGATGCGCATCCTTGCCAGTGATTGAGTGAAAGAATGCGTTAAATTCCACTTGAGCGTGGCGTTTGCCAATTTTCGGCGTGTGTTTGATGACTGCTAACCCTGCCCAATCGGTCTGCTGCGCCCAGTCGCTAATGGCTTGGGTATCGAGTAACGGCTGCTGAAAAGGCGCGGTGGTGGCAACGATATATTCGATATGTTGAAGCACAAATGCTGCGTACCGAGCGCGCATTAGCTGTGCTGCGGTATCGGCGGTTTTTTGCCCCACATGCAGGGGCGCACAGCAATCAGCATAAGACAGTGTAGAGCCGCACGGGCAAGGTGATGTATGTGTCATGTTAATGAATGTTCGGTAGGTTGATGGCGGTAGGCAAGATATTTTTCTTTAAAATAAGCCAACTAATCGGGTCTTGTAGCGTCTGCCAAAATACTTTAAACGGCGGGGCAAACACAATCAGGGCAGCCAAGATGGCATATAAGCCCAAATACCAGCCTATTTGATCGAATTTAAACACTTTAAACGCGGTACCAAAAGATTTTTTGACGCTCAGCCCTAACAGGTTGACGCTAAACATCTCATCTAACAGCAGATGAACAATGGCGCCAAACATCAAAAACAGCCCTAAAAACCAACTGATAACAGCGCCTTGCTTAAAGCCATAAAAGCTGGCGTACACGAGGGTCATCGCCATAATCCCTAGATAGGGAATCGAGTGCACGATGCCACGATGCACCGTCAATTTGCTATATAAATTAAACACACCGTAGCGCATCAACAAATAAGATACTAACCACAATACAGCCAATGCAACCAACGAAAACTGCCCGACACACAAGATAACAATAAAAAATGCGCTCAACAGCGATATGACATTAAATCCTACGGTCGCGGGTACCGAGTGATCCAAATCAATATCGGGCAGCAAGCCACCAATGGTACCAGCCACCACACACATCAAATATTCAGGCGCGGTCAGCATCCCTGCCTTATAAATCACCAAGCCAGTGACGCCACTTGCGACAAAAGCCACGCTTATGTGGGTGTTAAAATTTGCCATAGTCTTCGCCCAGTTTCCCAATAGCTTAAAATCAGCGAGTCAAAACTCGAATGGTAAAATTTAGTGGCTCAAATCAAGTAGCTAGAATCAAGTAGCTCAAAGCAGATAGCCAAAAAATCATTTATCACATACGCAATTGCGCTCAATTATATGCTAATTTTGATGACAAAGCGTCAACTGAGCGCAAGGAAAATTGATTTTGTGGGGTGGGCGCATGCGACATGGAGAAAAGCAAAACATTGTAAGCTATGTAACCTATTTAACCTAGGATGTGGCAAGGCAACACTAGATAGCAAAAACGCCTAAGACAAACAGATAGCAAAAACAAAAAAGCCATCGTCCGTCAGACAATGGCTTTTTTTAAAATAAGTGGCGTCCCCACGGGGATTCGAACCCCGGTTACCGCCGTGAAAGGGCGATGTCCTAGGCCTCTAGACGATGGGGACGCAATCGCACGAGGTGCTCTAAGCAGACTTAATAGTGGTGGAGCTAAGCGGAGTCGAACCGCTGACCCCTTGCATGCCATGCAAGTGCTCTACCAACTGAGCTATAGCCCCATTTTTGGGAATTATTTAGACTGCTTTGCCTAAGAGTGCGCGTATTTTATTGAAAACTGATTTTGCTGTCAAGATGATTTTTGCCTAAAAACACAAAATTTTTACCTATTCTTGCTATAATGATGCCTGGTTAATATTGCCTTCATATAACGACTGTAGATTAGTTATATTTTGTTGTTTTGTCTAAAATTATAAGGATAGCCCATGTGGTTGGTGAATTTTATTTTGCATATCGGTGATCATTTACAAGAGCTGGTCAACAACTATGGCAATTGGATTTATGCGATTTTGTTTGCTATTGTGTTTTGCGAGACGGGTCTGGTGGTGTTGCCATTTTTGCCCGGGGATTCGATGTTGTTTGCGGCAGGCACCATTGCTGCAGTGGGTGATATGAATATCTTTGTGCTGATTGGTTTATTGATTGTGGCGGCAGTATTGGGCGATTTTGTCAATTTTGAGATTGGCAAACACTTTGGGCAAAAGTTATTTTCCAATCCCAATTCCAAGATTTTTAAGCAAAGCTATTTGCAAAAAACCCACGATTATTATGAAAGATACGGCGGACGCACCATTATTATTGCCCGTTTTATTCCCATTGTACGCACTTTTGCACCGTTTGTAGGTGGGATGGGTAACATGAATTATGCCCAGTTTGCTCGCTATAACATCGTTGGCGCGGTATTATGGGTGGTATCTTTTACCACGCTAGGCTATTTTTTTGGTCAATTACCTTTTGTCAAAGAACATTTTTCGTGGATTATGATTGCCATTATTGTGTTTTCGGTAGTACCAATGATTGTCGAAATCATTCGCCATCGTAAGGATAAATAATTGAATTAGTGTTCAAAAATAACGCTAAATGCCAAAGTCAATCTAGCATTTAGCGTTGTCTTCCAAATTTAGATTTTATCAGCCGCACATCATCGCTAGGATTCAATTTATAAAAATTCGATAGTCGGCTATAATAGCCGCTAATTTGAAATTTTTGTAAAATTGAGAAATCCATGTCAAAAGTCCGCACCCGTATTGCCCCAAGCCCCACAGGCTTTCCCCACGTTGGCACCGCCTATATTGCGCTATTTAACCTTGCCTTTGCCAAAGCGCATGGCGGCGATTTTATCCTGCGCATTGAAGACACCGACCAAACGCGCTCCACCACGCAATCTGAACAAATGATTTTGGACGCCCTGCGCTGGGTCGGTCTTGACTGGGCAGAAGGTCCAGACGTCGGCGGTCCACATGCACCGTACCGCCAAAGCGAGCGTAAAGACATCTACAAACAATACGCCGAAGAACTGTTGGACAAAGGTCATGCATTCCGCTGTTTTGCCACAGCCGAAGAGTTAGATCAAATGCGAGCCGAACAAATGGCGAGGGGTGAGACGCCAAAATATGACGGTCGCTATGCAAATCTTTCCCGTGAACAATCGGACAAGCTCGCCGCCGAAGGCAAGCCATTCGTCATTCGTATGCGTGTGCCAGACGAGGGTGTCTGCAAATTTGACGATATGCTACGTGGCGAGGTCGAGATTCCTTGGTCACAAGTGGATATGCAAGTGCTACTTAAAACCGACGGTCTACCGACCTACCACTTGGCAAACGTGGTCGATGACCATTTGATGCAGATTACCCACGTCATCCGTGGCGAAGAGTGGATTAACTCTGCCCCAAAACATCAATTATTGTATAAATATTTTGGTTGGGATATGCCAGTACTCTGTCATATGCCACTGCTCAGAAACCCCGACAAATCCAAACTATCCAAACGCAAAAACCCAACGTCTATCACCTATTACCGTGATGCAGGTGTATTGCCAGAAGCCTTGCTCAACTATTTGGGACGGATGGGCTACTCCATGCCAAATGAAGCCGAAAAATTCACCTTGGATGACATGATTGCCAGTTTTGACATCAAACGGGTGTCGCTTGGTGGTCCGATTTTTGACGTGGAAAAACTCACTTGGCTCAATGGCGAATGGTTGCGTTCACTGTCACCCGAAGCCTTAAAAACCAAAATTCTTGATTGGGCAAATGACAGCGACAAACTCACCGCCATTGCCAAAGCCATTCAGCCACGCATTAACTTGTTGTCAGATGCGGTGAATTGGTCGGGCTTTTATTTCCAAAACTTGCCAACCATTAGTGAGGTGGATTTTGAGCATAAAGTGCTATCCACGGAGCAAACCGTGGAGATTCTACAACTTGCGCAATGGCAGTTAGAAACCCTGCCTGTATGGACGGAGGAGCATATCCAAACGGTATTGTCTGGCTTGGCAGGCGAGATGGGCATTAAATTACGTGATTTTATGTCACCATTTTTTATTGCCATCGCAGGTAGCAAGTCAAGCACGCCTGTGATGAATTCAATGTATTTGATTGGGGCGGATATGACATTGCAGCGCCTGCGTCATGCCATTGAGGTATTGGGTGGTGTCAGTAAGAAAAAAGCGAAAGAATTGGAAAAACGCCATAAAGCATTGCCAAGCTTTTTGACCCAATAACCTTAATTGTTTTGTATAAAAGTCCGTCGCTATGGCGGATTTTTTATTTTAATGGAAGTAACCTAGGGTCATGCTAAATAACATGAATAAACCTAACAAAAATGGTATCATACCTAGCAAAATCAGATTCTAATTTTTACAATTTAAAGGTAATCATCATGGCAAATCTTCAAAACGAACTCGCCCAAGTACAGCATATCAGCGGTGAATTACACACCAATGCCCACGCCAAAATCGGTATGGTGGTAGGACGTTTTAACAGCTTTGTGGTAGAAAGTTTGGTCAGCGGCGCGATTGATACCTTACTGCGTCATGGTATCGCAGGTAGCAATATTACTGTCGTGCGTGTACCGGGTGCTTGGGAAATTCCACTGGCGGTTGCCCGTATGGCCCAAACCGATAAATTTGACGCTATCATCGGTTTAGGCGCGGTGATTCGTGGTAGCACGCCGCACTTTGATTTTGTCGCTGGTGAATCTGCCAAAGGTTTGGGCGCGATTGGGTTGGATTATGACGTGCCTGTTATTAATGCGATTTTGACCACAGACAGCATCGAACAAGCCATTGAACGCTCCGGCACCAAAGCAGGTAACAAAGGCTCAGAAGCAGCCATGGTCGCGCTTGAGATGATTAACGTGTTGGGTCAAATTGACGCACAAATGGCTGGTGAATAAGGTAGCGATATGACTGACAATTCAACCCACACTACACCAGAGCAGGCGAGTCAAGACAACGCCGTCAATTATAAAACCAGCCTGACCGCGATTCGTAAAGCACGCCGTTTTGTGGTGCAAGGGTTATATGAATGGCTGTTGACAGGCAACCCATCGCACGAAATTGAAGCGCATACCCGCAGTGAGAATGCCATGCACACGGTGCATTTGGGCTATTATCACGAGCTACTTAGCAAAATCATTGAGCAAAGCGATGACTTAATCGCCTATATCGACAGCCTACTTGATCGCCCTTGGACACGTCTAGATAAAGTTGAGCAAGCGGTACTGCTTGTCGGTGCGTATGAGATGAAGCAGCACTTGGAAGTGCCTTACAAAGTAGTGATTGATGAAGCGATTCAGCTCAATACCCATTTTGGCTCATCAGATGGCTATAAAATGATTCATGTGGTGATGGATAAAATCGCCAAAGACGCGCGTATGCCTGAAGTAGAGGCAGATGCCAAAAAAGCCAAAACAGAGGATGCGCCGCAGCCGCCATCGCAAGCGACCACTGAAGAAGAAAAATAATACCGTAAAGGGCGTACTTGCTACGCCCTTTTATGCTCGATACGGATGGCTAAGATGTCCGAATTTTCTTTGATTTATCAATATTTTCAACACTGCACACGCCAAAATCCTTTGACCCAAGTGGGTATCGGGGATGATTGCGCGATAAGCAGCATGCCAAGCGATTGCGAACTGGTGAGCTGTATTGACACGCTGGTTGCAGGTCGACATTTTCCCTTATCAACATCCGCTTATGCCATCGGCTATAAATCGGTCGCGGTCAATTTATCCGATTTAGCAGCGATGGGGGCGACGCCCTATGCGATATTGCTGGGTATTAGCTTGCCTGCTAAGCTTGCACAGGATGACTGGCTCAAACCATTCACCCAAGGCATCGCGGACATTTGCAACCGATTTGATGTCGAGCTCATCGGTGGCGATACCACCCAATCAAACACCTTAACCATCTCTGTCACTGCACTGGGTTTTGTGCCAACTGGGCAAGCTATTACCAGAGGGGGCGCAAAAGCCGGTGATATCATCTGTGTCAGCGGTGAGATTGGCTCAGCAAGTTTTGCCTTACAGCAGATTTTAAACGCTGAAGAATCTGAGCCGCACAATATTGCTTTACAACCAATCGCTTTACAGCCGGCACTCGATTTACCTGTTCCGCAAGTTGAGCTCGGGCAAAAATTACGTGGGTTTGCCCATAGCATGATTGATATTTCAGACGGGCTAGGGCAGGATTTGGGTCATATTCTAACCGCATCACAGGTGGGTGCGGTGGTTGATTTGGCCAATATTCCAACGCATCCACGATTACAAGCCTTACCAAATGCTGATAAGTGGCAACATCAGCTCAATGGCGGTGATGATTATCAGCTGTGTTTTACCATCAGTGAGCAAAATTTTGTCAAATTTAATCAACAATTTTCGGATAAAATTTTTGCCATTGGCAAAATTGTCACAGAAAACGGCTTGACGCTGACTTATAATAACCAACCAATTGAATTTTCAATCACTGGCTATCAGCATTTTTAGCCAAAGAACTTCCTATGACTCAACTGCACAAACCCGACGTCCGTAAAGCCAATGTTTGCCCGCCTTGTCCACCAACCGCAAGCGTTTGGGAAAAGCTGATTTATTGGCTCGGTATCGGCTTAGGCTCAGGATTGCCAAAGCGCGCTGCTGGGACGTGGGGCACGGTGGGCGGACTGGTGGTTGCCATTCCGATGTTATGGCTTGGCTTTTGGGGGTTTTTGGCGGTGACGGTGGTGGGCGCTCTAGTCGGTAGTTATATCTGCGGTAAAACCTCTGATTTGATGGGTGTACACGATGACCCGCATATCGTATGGGATGAATGGGTCGGCATGTGGGTGTCACTCTTGCCAATTTTGTGGCTGCATTTCTACGATGATGGTTTATTGCAAGGTCATCAGTTAAGTTTACTGCTACTATACTTTGCTGCATTTGTCGCGTTTCGTTTTTTTGATATTTTAAAACCCTTTCCGATTAAATGGGTGGATAAAAATGTAAGCGGCGGTTTTGGTATTTTGATTGATGACATTTTGGCGGGGCTGATGGCAGGGGTTGTGCTAATAGTCTTTGTGAGTGTGCTCGTTACTTATGTTTAATCTGTTGTATCATTAAAATTAGTTTAAAAAAAATAAGGGATTCCCATGACCAACTTAACCACCATCATCATGGCAGCAGGCAAAGGCACTCGCATGAAATCGAGCAAGCCAAAAGTGCTACAACCGCTGGCAGGCAAGCCTTTGCTACATCACGTACTCGCCACTGCCAAACAATTGGGTAGCCAAAAAAATATTATTATCTATGGTTTTGAAGGTCAGCAAGTCAAAGATGCCTTTGCCGATGAACAAATTGATTGGGTCGAGCAAGCTGAGCAATTGGGCACGGGTCACGCGGTGCAGATGACTTTGCCAGTGTTGCCTACGGATGGGAAAAGCTTGATTTTATCAGGGGATGTGCCACTCATTGGCGTCGATACCTTAGAGAAATTGGCAAATACAGACAGCCGTTTTGCCATGCTAACCCTAAACTTAGCCAACCCATTTGGCTTGGGTCGTATTGTGCGTGACAACGACCAAGTAATCGCCATTGTTGAAGAAAAAGATGCCAACGATGAGCAAAGAAAAATCACTGAAATCAATAGCGGTGTGTACTGTGTCGCCAATGATATTTTGCATCAATATCTCAATAACTTGACCAATAACAATGCCCAAGGTGAATACTATCTTACCGATATCGTCAAAATGGCGGTGGATGATGGCATCGAAATTGCCACCGTGTCGCCAACCCATCAGTTTGAAATCGAAGGCGTGAATGACCGTCTGCAGTTGGCAAATCTAGAGCGTACTTGGCAAACGCATCAAGCCCAAGCGCTGATGCAACAAGGCGTACATTTGATTGACCCAAGCCGTTTTGATTTACGCGGTTCGCTCAAAGTTGGCAAAGATGTGCAAATTGATATTAATGTCATCATTGAAGGTGACTGTGAGATAGGTGATAACGTCAAAATCGGTGCAGGTTGTATCATCAAAAACAGCAAAATCGCCAGTGGCACCGTGGTGCAACCTTACAGTCTATTTGACAATGCGGTAGTAGGCGCAGACAACCAAATCGGACCATTTGCCCGTCTGCGCCCCAATGCGGTCACTGATAAAGATGTGCATATCGGTAACTTTGTCGAGCTTAAAAACACCCAAATGGCAAGCGGCGCTAAAGCCAATCATTTGGCGTATTTGGGCGATGCCACCATTGGACAAAAGACCAATATCGGCGCAGGCACTATCACTGCCAATTATGATGGCGTCAATAAGTTTAAAACCGAAATCGGTGATGAGGTTAGAATTGGCTCAAATGCGGTGCTGATTGCCCCTGTAACCATTGGTGACCGTGCCACCATTGGCGCTGGTAGTGCCATCAGTAAAGCCTGCCCTGCCGAAAAACTCTCTATCGCCCGTGGCAAACAAGTCACGATTGAGGGTTGGCAACGTCCTGAAAAAAAATCTTGATATTTGAATTTTTGCCTAAATTTAACAAATTCTTGCTTAATACGATAAACTTGCTTTATACGATAAAGCCGTTTGGTTAAGCAACAATAAAACAATCTAACGACTGTGTAAACGGGGGGATTGTTTTTCACAGCAGTCAAATTTGATTGCTCACACCAAAAACTGGATACTAAGGAACAGTTATGTGC
The DNA here is from genome assembly GCF_032057165.1 of Moraxella sp. CTOTU48717. Classification (NCBI taxonomy): domain Bacteria; kingdom Pseudomonadati; phylum Pseudomonadota; class Gammaproteobacteria; order Moraxellales; family Moraxellaceae; genus Moraxella; species Moraxella sp. CTOTU48717. The sequence continues at coordinate 39,787 of NZ_DAMBBC010000003.1, forward strand.
GGTATCGTTGGCGCCATTCGTGCGCAAGACAATGTGGTAGATTTTTTAACCGATGGCTTAAAACGCCTAGAATATCGGGGTTATGACTCATCGGGTATTGCAGTGCAAACCGATGAAGGACTCAAACGCGTGCGCCGAGTGGGGCGTGTTGCCTTGATGGAAGCCGCTGCCAAAGAGCGTGGCGTGTATGGTCACACCGGCATCGGTCACACTCGCTGGGCAACTCACGGCGGCGTCACTGAGCCTAACGCGCATCCGCATATCTCGGGTGATTTGATTTCGGTGGTACATAACGGCATCATCGAAAACTTTGAAGCCGAGCGCGCTCGCCTTCAGCAAAATGGCTATCATTTTGAGTCACAAACCGACACCGAGGTCATCGCCCATGCAGTGCACCAGCACTATGTACAAAACGGCGGTGATTTATTCAAAGCGGTGCAAGCGGCGACCCAACAATTTCATGGTGCGTATGCGATTGCGGTGATTGCCAACGATATGCCACAAAACATGGTGGTGGCGCGCATGGGCTGTCCATTACTCATTGGCTTAGGTGAGCATGAAACCTTTATCGCATCGGATGTCTCAGCCGTTGTCGCCTTTACCCGTCAAATCATGTATCTTGAAGATGGTGATATTGCCCAGTTAACCGCAGATGGCGTGGCACAAATGATTGACAAACAAGGCAATCCAGCGACCCGCAAAGCCACTACTTCGCAAGTGTCCTTAGCGTCTCTTGAACTAGGGGCTTATAGTCACTTTATGCAAAAAGAAATCTACGAGCAGCCAAAAGCAGTGTCAGATACTGCCGAAATCTTTTTGGATGCCGGGTTTATCGCCGAAAACTTTGGTGAAAATGCTGAAGCCGTTTTCAATGATATCGACAGTATTAAGATTCTTGCCTGTGGCACGTCGTATTATGCGGCATCGACCGCCAAATATTGGTTGGAAAGTATTGCCAAAATTGCCACCGATGTCGAAATCGCTAGCGAATACCGTTATCGTGAGGTGATTGCCAATCCAAAACAATTGATTATCACCATTTCGCAATCAGGGGAAACGCTAGATACCATGGAGGCGCTAAAATACGCACAAGCTTTGGGTCATAAACATAGTCTATCCATCTGTAACGTGATGGAATCCGCCTTGCCTCGCGCCAGTGAGCTAGTAGTCTACACCCGAGCCGGTGCGGAGATTGGGGTCGCCTCAACCAAAGCCTTTACTACCCAGTTAGTGGCTTTATTTGGTTTGGCGGTGACACTCGGTCGTGTGCGTGGCTATGTGGATGACACTAAACTGGTCGAATACACCAATGCGCTGCGCAGCTTGCCCAATGATATTCAATATGCGCTCAATCTTGAGCCACAGATTAGCAGCTGGTCAAGCAAATTTGCTGATAAGCCAAGCGCGCTGTTTTTGGGACGTGGTATTCATTACCCGATTGCATTAGAAGGCGCATTGAAGCTCAAAGAAATCACCTATATCCATGCAGAAGCCTATCCTGCTGGCGAGTTAAAACACGGTCCATTAGCATTGGTTGATGAAAACATGCCTGTGGTGGTGATAGCGCCAAATGACAGCCTACTTGATAAAGTCAAAGCCAATATGCAAGAAGTCTCGGCGCGTGGCGGTCAGTTGTTTGTCTTTACCGATCTTGACAGTGATTTTTCCGATAGTGAAGGCGTACACGTGATTCGTACCCCACGTCATATTGGTGTGTTATCGCCCATAGTACACACCATTCCTGTACAATTGTTGTCTTACCATGTTGCGCTTGCCAAAGGGACAGATGTTGATAAACCCCGTAATTTGGCCAAGAGCGTCACGGTGGAATAAACTAAGCTATAAGTTAAGCTGATACAAAAAAACCGCTAACGATTAGCGGTTTTTTTGTGGACAAAGTATTAAGAAGGGTCATCATCGTAGGTATAATAGCTATTTGCGGTTTCATCAAAGCTGTCGATACGCTCAGGGTAATTGCCTTCATTAAAGCGCTTTTCGTTGTGCTCATGGGCGTGACGCACATCGTGATTGTAAGCAATTAACGCCTCGTTATTTGCCAAAAAGCTATCAGGATTTGCCATGACCCACATTTGGTTAAAAACATCTGAGCGCGCCGATAAATCCAGTAACACGCCAGGTTCGGTAAAATAATAAAACTTGGATAATAGCTTAATCTGCCCATTTTCCAGTCGTCTGGCGATATGATACGCTTGTAAATCTTTTGGGTGGTGTAAACCCACCGCACCGACAATCGCTGCCAATGATTTAAGCGTATTTTTATGAAAATTATAGACTCGCTGTGCCTTATCAGGAATATGTAATGCCCGTTGACGATAGGGGTCTTGGGTGGCAACTCCAGTTGGGCATTTGTTGGTATGGCACGCGCGCGATTGGATACAGCCTACCGCAAACATAAAGCCACGCGCGGAGTTACACCAATCTGCACCCAGCGCTAGCATGCGAGCGATATCAAAGGCAGAGATGATTTTACCACTGACACCGATTTTGATTTTGTTACGCACCCCCGCACCCACCAGTGTATTGTGCACAAGCAAAAAGCCATCGAGTAGGGGCATGCCAACATTATCCATAAACTCAACAGGCGCAGCCCCTGTACCGCCTTCTGCACCATCAACCACGATAAAATCAGGGTAATTATCTGCTTCAATCATGGCTTTGACAATCGCCATAAACTGCCAAGGCTGCCCGACACACAGCTTAAAACCAACCGGCTTGCCCCCTGACAATTCACGCAGCTGTTGCCAAAACTGCACCATCTCACGCGGGGTGGTAAAGGCTGAGTGGCTCGCTGGGGAAATGCAGTCTGCATCCATCGGCACATCACGGGTTTCGGCAATTTCGGGGGTGATTTTTTCCTTGGGCAATACCCCGCCTTTACCAGGTTTTGCCCCTTGCGACAGCTTGATTTCAATCATTTTGACTTGCTCAATGCGCGAGCGTTCAGCGAATTTTTCGGGACTAAACGTGCCATCATGATTACGGCATCCAAAATACCCGGTACCCAGCTCCCAAATCAAATCACCGCCGTGTTTTTTATGGTACGGACTAATCGCACCTTCACCTGTATCATGAGCAAATCCACCGAGTTTTGCACCTTGATTGAGCGCTTCGATTGCCGCGGCTGACAGGCTGCCAAAACTCATGGCAGAGATATTAAACACTGACATCGAGTAGGGCTGTAGACATCGTTCACCGCCCACCATAATACGAAAATTGGTTTCTTTGAGGGGATAGCTAAGGGTGGATTGTAAAAACCATTCTTTGCCAGACTGGTATAGATTTTCTAAGGTACCAAAGGCATTGGTATCACTGACGTTTTTGGCACGTTGATAAGCAAGCGCACGCTGCTGGCGCGAAAACGGCACGGCGGCTTGGTCATCTTCAATCAAATACTGGCGCAGTTCAGGTCGAAACTCCTCCAATAGATAACGAATATGTCCCGAAATTGGGTAGTTACGCAATACAGCATGGTGTACTTGCATCAAATCATAAATGCCCACCACAAAGCCCACCAGACCAATCACTATCAGCCACCATTTAAGTAGCACAATCCCCAGGGCAAGGATAGCAAATGCAATGGCAAACACGCTGTAGCGAAACACAACGCCTTGCAAATAGGGCTCTTTATGGGTAGGGGTTACCGTGATATCAGTGCGCTTGTCAACCATGACAATCTTCCTTATCAGATAGGATCGCGGACAAAATGATCATCGCAAATTTGTGGTTATTTTAAATGATGGAGGGGGTAATGCGATGGCAAAATGGTCAATCACTTTTCAGCAAGCTGGTGTGACAAGTGATTGTGTGATTAAAATTGTGTGATTAAGCTTGAAGCGCAGCGGCGTGGTGCGCAAAATGGTCAGCGATAAAACTACTGATAAAATAGTAGCTATGGTCATAACCGTCCTGCATACGCAGTGTCATTGGATAATTGGCATCTTTGGCAGCTTGCTCAAAGAGATCAGGTTTGAGCTGCTCAGCCAAAAACTCATCCCCGCTACCTTGGTCAATCAATAGCGGTAATTTTTTGCTATGCGCAGACTGTTTCATCCACACTAAGCTATCGTAGTTTGCCCAGGTGCTTTGGTCATCGCCTAAATAAGCGCTAAAGGCTTTTTGTCCCCAAGGCACTTGTGACGGTGCGACGATGGGTGAAAAAGCCGACACGCTGGCATAGCGCTGGGGATTACGTAGGGCAATCATCAGCGCGCCATGTCCACCCATACTGTGACCAAAAATACTGCGCTGGTCACTGGCAGGAAAGTGCTGTTCGATGAGATTAGGCAACTCATCGACGATATAATCATACATCTGAAAATGCGTTGCCCAAGGCGCTTGAGTGGCATTAACATAAAAGCCTGCCCCTTGCCCCAAATCATAAGCGCTGTCATCAGGCACATCGTTACCGCTCATATCGACACCCCTAGGACTGGTGTCGGGTGCCACCACAATCACGTTGTGACGACTGGCATACTCAGCAAACCCAGATTTTTGAATAAAGTTTTGCTCGGTACAAGTCAGCCCTGATAGCCAATACAGCACCGCACATTTTTGAGCTGTTGTTCCAGTGGTTTCGGTTGCTTCATTGACGATGGCTTTGGGTGGCAAATAGATGGCAAATTTCATCTCCGTGTGTGTAGTAGCACTGGTATGCTGCCACACTTGTAGGTCTCCACCGTGCAATTTATGCGATTCAATTTTTTTCATGGTGAATTTCCCATTCTGTTTAATGCTAAGTTCGGTAATGTTTTAGTAATGCAACACTGAACGAATGGACTCACCTTTATGCATCAAATCGAATGCGGTATTGACATCTTCAAGACCCATGGTATGGGTGACAAAACGTGCCAGTTGGATATCACCGTGCATGGCTTGCTCCACCATACCTGGCAGTTGTGAGCGACCTTTTACCCCACCAAATGCAGAGCCTAACCAGCGGCGACCTGTCACCAGTTGGAACGGACGAGTGGCAATCTCTTGACCTGCAGCCGCGACACCAATAATCACGCTTTGACCCCAACCGCGATGCGCGCATTCAAGTGCCGAGCGCATGACATTGACGTTACCGATACATTCAAAACTGTGATCCACACCCCAACCTGTCATCTCAACAATCACTTGTTGAATGGGTTGGTCATAATCTTTTGGATTCACAAAATCAGTCGCGCCAAACTCACGGGCTAACTCAAATTTTTCAGGGTTGGTATCAACCGCGATAATACGGCCTGCTTTGGCAAGTTTGGCCCCTTGAATTACAGCAAGCCCAATACCACCAAGCCCAAACACCGCGACGCTATCGCCCTCTTGTACTTTAGCGGTATTTTTTACCGCACCTAGTCCTGTGGTCACGCCACAACCTAATAGACAGACTTGCTCAGGATTGGCTTCAGGATTGATTTTAGCAAGCGATACGTCAGCAACGACAGTATATTCACTAAATGTCGAACAGCCCATGTAATGATAAATTGGTTGACCTTGATAGCTAAAGCGGGTAGTACCATCAGGCATCACGCCTTTACCTTGGGTGGCACGCACCGCGACGCATAAGTTGGTTTTGTCACTTTTACAAAATAAACATTCACCACATTCAGCCGTATATAGCGGAATAACATGATCACCAGGTTGTACACTGGTTACCCCTTCACCGACTGCCATCACAATACCTGCGCCTTCATGACCTAAAACCGCTGGAAAAACCCCTTCAGGATCATCGCCACTTAAGGTGAATGCGTCTGTGTGGCAAACGCCCGTATGGGTAATTTTGACGAGTACTTCACCTTTACGCGGTGGTTCAACGTCGATTTCGACGATTTGTAATGGTTCTCCCGCAGCGAAAGCTACCGCAGCACGCGATTTGATGGGTTTGCTAAAATCTAATGGCGCTGTGGCCGCAGTCATATCAGTCATCGGTTTATCCTTGTTATATTGGTTTTATTAAAAATGCCTTTGGTCGGCATTATAACATAACCAATTATCGCATGATTAAGCTTAAAATTGTAAGCAATTGGGTTTAATTAAATCATCATTAAAATTAAAAATTTGAATTGGATTTTTAAAAATATTTAACAATTGAAAAACCATGAAAAAACGCCTGTAACTACAGACGTTTTTTTAAATCTGGGCAGCGATTAAGCAGGTTGTTTATCCGCTTTAACCACATTGATGAGGTTATCAACAACCTCTGGTTCTGCCAAGGTTGAAGTATCACCCAAACCTTCAAATTCATGCGCGGCAAGTTTACGCAGAATACGGCGCATGATTTTACCGGAGCGCGTTTTTGGTAAGGCTTCGACCAAATATAGCGAGTCTAAGTTGGCGATTGGACCAATCTCACTACGGACATGACGGTTGATTTCACCTTTGAGCATCTCGCTTGGCTCTTCGCCTGATTTTAAGATGACGTAAGCGGCAATGCCTTGTCCTTTAAGCTCATGCGGCATACCCACAATCGCCGCTTCAGCGACTGAAGGGTGCGATACTAACGCACTTTCAATCTCTGCTGTACCTAGGCGATGCCCAGAGACGTTTAAGACATCATCCACACGACCTGTAATCCAATAATGACCGTCTTCATCGCGCAGGGCACCGTCACCTGTGAAGTAAGCGCCGGGATAGGTGCTAAAGTAAGTTTCTAAAAAGCGTTTATGGTCTCCCCAAATGGTACGCATTTGACCTGGCCAACTGTCTTTGATGATTAAATTGCCTTCGGCGGCGCCCGTTAATTCAGTACCTTCGGCATCGACAATCGCTGGCTTGACGCCATACAGCGGATTCATCGCGGCGCCTGGTTTGAGATCAACCGTATTGGGGATTGGGGCCATCAAAATACCGCCGGTTTCAGTTTGCCACCAAGTATCAACAATCGGACAACGACCTTCGCCCACCACCTTATAATACCAGTTCCAAGCTTCAGGATTGATAGGTTCACCCACCGAGCCTAATAGACGTAAGCTGGAACGGTTTGATTTACGAACGTAATCATCACCTTCTTTCATCATCGCGCGAATGGCGGTTGGCGCAGTATACAAGATGGTAACGTCATGCTTATCAACGATATGACCGATACGCGCCCAATCTGGGTACTGCGGCACCCCTTCAAACATCACGGTCGTTGTGCCGTTGGCAAGCGGTCCATACACCACATAGGTGTGACCGGTGACCCAGCCCACATCCGCGGTACACCAAAATACGTCATTGTCTTTGATATCAAACACATCACGGAAGGTGGATAGCGCATAGGTCAAATAACCACCCGTTGTATGTACCACGCCTTTGGGCTTGCCAGTTGAGCCTGAGGTGTAAAGTAAAAATAGCGGATCTTCGGCATTCATTGGCTCTGGTGGACAGTCTTCCGACGCATTGTCGATTAAGTTGTGATACCAAATGTCGCGGCGACCGCTCATTGGGATGGATTCACCGGTACGGTACACCACAATGACCTTTTCAACACATTCGGTGCCGTCATGGTCTAGCGCACGATCCACATTTTGTTTAAGCGGCGTATGTTTACCACCACGCACAGATTCATCAGCGGTAATGACAATTTTTGATTGGCTATCGATGATACGGCTGGCTAGACTGTCTGCTGAAAACCCGCCAAATACCAATGAGTGAACCGCGCCAATCCGAGCACAAGCCAGCATCGCAACCGCCGCTTCAGGAATCATCGGCAAATAAATGGTGACGCGGTCGCCTTTTTTGACGCCTTTACGACGCAGTGCGCTACCAAGGCGGCATACTTCTGAATGTAGCTCTTTGTATGAGATGATTTTGTGAAGTGAGGGGTGATCGCCTTCCCAAATAATCGCAGGCTTGTAAGGGTTTTCAGCAACATGACGGTCAAGACAGTTGACCGATAGATTAAGCTCACCATCTTCAAACCATTTAATGCTAAAATTGTTTAGGTCATAATTGACGTTTTTGATTTTGGTAGGTTTTTTTATCCAATCAACCCATTCAGCGCGTTTTGCCCAAAACGCTTCGTTATTTTCCACAGATTCTTGATAGGTCTCGGCGTATTTTTGGGGAGTGGTGTTGGCTTTAGCGGCAAATTCAGCGCTATGAGGGTAGCTCTTCATAAAACATTCCTTGTTATGACTCGTAGGTTGGTGGGGTAATACTCTAAATGGCTACGAACTGACAAACGGCTCAAATAGGTAGCGGGCTTAACTTCAAAAACAACATTTTCACGTTGATAAGCTAACATTGACAAGCTGCCAGTAACACAGGCCATCAACAGAGCGATGAAACGAGCCATCAATAAACGTCCGCTCACTATGAAAATGCAATACAATCTAATCCTTGATTCTAGAGTGCCTTTTCCTTAGTTTGGCAAAAAATTACAAATTTTGCAATGTTACTCAGGATATTTTTAAGGATATTTTTTCAGATATTGGGCAAACATCTGTATTGTAAGCGGATTCTCATTTGGTCTTTTACTTGATAAATAGCGGTCATCATGCAGCAAAAACATACTTCATCAAATACTTCACCAAAGATTGACACGGTTCAAAATCACGCTGGGTCAACAAACGCACCGTCCACGTTTGCGTATGATGTCATCATCATCGGGGCAGGGGCATCAGGGCTATTTTGTGCATTGACAGCGGGCAAGCGCGGACGGCGGGTACTGGTGGTAGATCATGCCAATAAAGCGGGTAAGAAAATCCTTATGAGCGGCGGTGGGCGCTGTAATTTTACCAATTATGAAATTGAGCCCAAGCATTATTTAAGTAGCAATCCGCACTTTTGCAAATCGGCATTGTCACGCTATTTAAATTGGGATTTTATTGGCATGGTTAGCCAGTATCAGATTCCTTATCATGAGCGTGAGCATGGGCAACTGTTTTGTGATACCTCTGCCAATGATATTTTACAAATGCTGTTGAATGAATGCCGTGCCAACCAAGTGACTATTCAACTAAAAACCGCCATCCAGCAAATCCAAGCGTTACCCGACAATACGGGGTTTGTCTTAACTGTCAATCAACCAGCTAGTCAACAGGCTAATCAAGAAGCCCATCAAAAAAGTAGCCAGCAAACCTTAACTTGTCACTCATTGGTAGTCGCCACAGGCGGGCTGTCAATTCCGACCATGGGTGCGACAGGGTTTGGTTACCAAGTAGCGCAGCAATTTGGGCATACCATTGTGACAACATCGGCAGGACTAGTACCCTTTACCTTTACCGACAAGATTGGCGATGCGATAAAATCGTTATCGGGGGTAAGTTTTGAGGTCATTGCGTTTAATGAGCGCATCAGTTTTAGGTTGCCCGTGCTATTTACCCATCGCGGTTTATCCGGGCCTGCGATGTTACAGCTATCGAATTATTGGCATGTAGGCGAGCCGATTTTTATCAACTTATTCCCAAGCCTTGATATGGCAGCATTTTTAGCTGAGCAAAAAAAACAGCACCCAAAACAGCTGATTAGAACCGTGCTAAATGACCAGATAGGCGCGGCGGCGTTACCTAAAAAAGTGATGACTACTTTGCAAAATTTATTATGGCAAGACATGGCGGAGACTGAGCTTGCCAATATCAAAGACGAGAAGTTGGAGCAGCTTGGTGAGCAGCTCAATGCTTGGCGTTTGACGCCATCAGGCACTGAAGGCTATCGTACAGCTGAAGTCACACGCGGCGGCGTTGCTACTGATAAAGTCTCCTCAAAAACCATGCAAAGTCAGTTACAACCGAATTTGTATTTTATCGGAGAAGTGCTCGATGTTACTGGTTGGCTAGGTGGCTACAATTTCCAATGGGCTTGGGCAAGTGGGTTTGTGGCTGGTGAAGTGGTTTAGCTATAAAATGGTTTAGGTTTGAAGTGGGTTAAGTATTGATGAACCTAAAAAAATGGTTAAAAAAGGCATCAGCGAAATGCCTTTTTTATTTTAACCCATTTATTTTCACTTATTTACGTTAATCAAGTTGGGTGGGTGTTTAGTGTTGGCGCGCAACCGGTTGTTGCAGTGCTTGAGGCAACTCAAGAATGGTCAGGTTACTGGCGGCAATATCATCGGGACGTGCCACCACCAAGGCTTCAAAACCAGTGTCAGTAGCAATGCTATTGACCACATCGACACTGCCAATTTTTTCACCTGCGTTAGGTATATCACCGGTACCTGCTACTCGGTGGAGCCAAGCTTTCGGGCTGGCTTTAAAATATAACCGCGCAATGATTTCTTGACCTAAATAACAGCCTTTATCGTAGTCAACACCGCCTTGTTGGTGTAGACGCAACTCTTGGGGTTGCCACAAGCCTGCGGTGGCTTTGACAATCCAGTAATTGCCTGTAGCGATACTTTCTTTTTGCCATGCTTTGCGGTTAGCGTCGGTGTCAGTGCCATTCTCTGACTCGCTAAAACTAGGTAACCCATTGTTAACAACCGTAAAAATATCACGCGGGTTTGATAGGGTGAGTTTTGAGAACGCGGCATATTTTTTGATATGCTTGGCAAACTCATCGGCACAGTCTTGGCTGATGACGATTTGGTAAGCGTCATCCGCTATTTTCCTAATCCAAATACCCAACGCAACGCGCCCTTTGAGATTACTAATTGCGGTCGCTTGGTACTGCTCGCTGAGTTTGGTGACGTTGCAGGTCAGTTGTCCTTGCAAGAATTTTTGGGCATCGGCACCGGTTATATCAAAGACGACGAAATCTGTCATGGTGGCTCTCTTTTTATTTGCTAAAAAAATTATAATCAAAGTTTTGCACAATTGGGCTCGGACTGCAATCATGCTTTATTAGGTTATGCTTGACTAAATGCTGGTTTAAGTCCTGCTTGAATAAGTTCTGATTTAATGCTGTTACTAGGTCATCTGTCAGAGGGTTTGTCTGTACTAGCTGATTACTATTATTGGGGTGACTTATCGCGTACAATACATCATTTAACGACTGTTAAATTTTTTCTAAGATAATTGAGCGCGTGCTATGAGTTTACCTGCCTGTCCCCCATGCCCCAAGTGTAAAGAAAATTATACGTACCAAGATGGTGATTTACTGATTTGCCCGATGTGTGGCTTTGAAGCAGAACAGCAGGCATGGCAAGCGGGCGAAACCGAAGCAGCCAGCGAACAAGTTATTAAAGATGCCGTCGGCAATGTGTTACAAGATGGGGATAGTGTGACGGTTATTAAAGACTTAAAAGTCAAAGGCGCAAGCACGCCCATTAAAGTTGGTACCAAAGTCAAATCCATTCGCCTGCTCCATGATGCCCCGGATGATCATGATATTGATTGTAAAATTGACGGTTTTGGCGCCATGAAACTCAAATCCAGCGTCGTCAAAAAAGCCTAGCTTGGGAAGGGTTTGGGCTTTGTTTGGGGCTTTGGGTTTGCAACAGAAATTGACACCCAAAGCTTATCTTTTTTTATGACCTCCCAAAAGCTGTCACAATAAATTCAGTAGGTGATTGTAGAAAAATACGTTACAATAAGGCTATTTTTCTACAAATTTAATCATATACTTTTTTGTTAGTAGGTAATTGTGACCGCCTTATCTCATATTCGTAATTTTTCTATTATTGCCCATATCGACCACGGTAAATCCACGCTTGCCGACCGCATTATCCAAATGTGTGGTGGTCTACAAGCACGTGAAATGCAGGCGCAAGTACTTGACTCGATGGATATTGAGCGCGAGCGCGGTATTACCATTAAAGCCCAATCTGTCACACTGTATTATAACCACCCAAACGGTGACAAATACCAATTTAACTTTATTGATACCCCAGGGCACGTTGATTTTTCGTATGAAGTGTCGCGTTCACTGGCGGCTTGTGAAGGCGCTTTGCTGGTGGTTGATGCCGCGCAAGGCGTAGAAGCGCAGTCGGTTGCCAACTGTTATACCGCAATTGAGCAGGGGCTTGAAGTATTACCGGTACTCAACAAGATTGACTTACCGCAAGTGGATCCCGAGCGCGTGATTCAAGAAATCGAAGACATTATCGGGATTGAAGCGATGGATGCACCGCGCGTGTCTGCCAAGACAGGCGTGGGCGTGGATGATTTGCTACAAGCGATTGTTGAGCGTATTCCCGCGCCCGAAGGCGACCGTGATGCCCCTTTGCAAGCGTTAATTATTGACTCATGGTTTGACAATTATCTTGGCGTTGTGTCATTGGTACGTGTGCGTCAAGGCACGCTCAAAAAAGACGATAAAATCCATATCAAATCTACCAAAGGCACGCATATTGTGACATCGATTGGGGTATTTACCCCAAAATCGTTTGAGACCAATATCTTAGAAGCCGGTGAAGTAGGCTTTGTGATTGCCGGTATCAAAGACATTGGCGGGGCGCCTGTGGGTGATACCATTACCCTTGCCAAAACCCCAGATGTAGATAGCATACCAGGGTTTAAAAAGGTCAAGCCACAAGTCTATGCCGGTATGTTCCCTGTTGATTCGAGTGACTTTGAGGCGTTTCGTGAAGCGCTACAAAAACTGCAAGTCAATGACGCTGCGTTGTTTTTTGAGCCTGATACCTCTGATGCACTTGGGTTTGGTTTTCGCTGTGGTTTCTTGGGGATGCTCCATATGGAAATCATCCAAGAGCGTCTTGAGCGTGAATACGATTTAGATTTGATTACTACCGCCCCGACCGTTATTTACGAAATCAAAAAACGCAATGGTGAGATTATCCAAATCGATAACCCATCAAAAATGCCTGACCCAGGTCTGATTGATGAGTTTCGTGAGCCGATTGCGCGCTGTCACATTTTGGTACCACCCGATTATCTGGGTAACGTGATGACATTATGTATCGAGCGTCGTGGTATCCAAGTCGATATGAAGTTTATGGGACAGCAAGTCCAATTGACCTTTGATATTCCGATGGGCGAAGTGGTCATGGACTTTTTTGACCGTCTAAAATCGGTGTCACGTGGCTTTGCGTCACTTGATTACGGTTTTGAGCGCTTTGAAACAGATAAACTGGTACGGGTAGATGTGCTGATTAATGGCGAAAAAGTTGATGCATTGGCGATGATTTGCCATGCTGAGCAAGCGCGCTATCGCGGTAATCAGTTGGTTGAAAAAATGAAAGAATTGATTCCACGCCAAATGTTTGACGTAGCAATTCAAGCGGCGATTGGTAGCCAAATCATTGCCCGTAGTACCGTCAAAGCCATGCGTAAAGACGTACTTGCCAAATGTTATGGTGGTGACGTGTCACGTAAGAAAAAACTACTGTCAAAGCAAAAAGAAGGTAAAAAACGCATGAAGCAAGTGGGACGTGTTGAGATTCCACAAGAAGCGTTTTTGGCGGTATTAAAAGTGGATAACCAGTCGTAGAGGCAAGTATGGATTTTGATTTTAATTTGATTCTTGTCCCTGCGACCTTGATTTTAGGCGCTATTTGGCTACTGGATAAATTGGTACTAAAGCAAAAGCAAAGCAAAGGATTGGAGAAATCGACTGCGCCGGTGCGATGGGCGTATGATTTTTTTCCGATTTTAGCGATTGTGCTCGTAGTGCGCTCGTTTTTGATTGAGCCGTTTAATATTCCATCTTCATCGATGGTGCCCACCTTATATACGGGTGACTTTATTGCGGTCAATAAATACGCATATGGTATCCGCTTGCCACTGGTGAATACCAAGGTGCTTGATTTAGGCGCACCACAGCATGGTGATGTGGTGGTATTTCGCTATCCTGAGAACCCAAAAATTTATTATATCAAGCGGGTGATTGGTGTGGGTGGTGATACGGTGAGCTTTAATAATGGGCAGTTAAGCGTCAATGGCAAAGCGATTGCGACAACGCCAGCAAACTTTACCCCTGACCCTAAGATGACAGCGCAGCTCTATCCGCCAGGTAAAACCGAAACGGGTGAGCTTGTGACAGCTGAGCAAGCAGCGCAACTGGGCAATCAAGAAGAACAAACAGCCCAGTATGTGCAAGAATCACCCAGTAGCAATCATCAACATTTGGTGCGCTATTTGGGTGACAAAAATTGGTTTCAATATGCCAGCTTCTTGCAGCAAGCCTCACCTCAGTTGATGGCGAGCCAAGGTCAACAATGGCAATTAACAGTGCCTAAAGGAAACTATTTTGTGATGGGCGATAACCGTGATCGCAGTGCTGATGGTCGTTTTTGGGGGTTTGTACCTGATAAGAACCTAGCGGGTAAAGCCGTGTATGTGTGGACTCACAAAGCCAGTGGATTAAGTTTACCCACCTTTAATCGCAATGGCGCAATACATTAACCGCTTACTTTAAAAAATTGGATATCAAAGCCTTTGTTGTTGAGAATATTTAATTAACTAAAGCTTACATTAACCTATCTTGAGCGATGGTCAAAGGAGAATACGGCATGAACCTACCAAGTCATCAGCGCGGCGCCAGCGTCACGGGTATCGTGATTATGATTGTACTCATCGTCGTGTGTGCCAAAATCGGTTTAGCTATTATCCCTGCCCAAGTCGGTCACTACCAACTCAAAAAATCGTTGGCATTTGAACTCAAAAAGTCCAATGACAATAAAGAAAGTGTCAAAGAGTTTTTAGCTAATGTCAATTCCCAATGGCATATCAACGGTGTCAGCCAAAAGGCAGAGGACGTCGTGGAAGTGGTGGATAATACGCCAGGTGCGATGTCAGTGAAACTGACATACGATGAAGCAAACAACTTTTTTGGTAACGTCGATATCGTCAATCGCTTTGAAGATACCATTAGCGCAGAAGATGCCAAAGTTGCTAAGCCATAGTTAAATAGTTAGTAGCTATTGAGCTTATAGCCCCAATCTTAAGTAAATGCTAGCCATGTTATGATTTAATGGCGAATACTTTTCTAACAATTTGAAGCAGATGAATTTACCAATCACTATCCCTACCTTTAATCTCAAAAAACTACCGCCACAAGTGCGTCAATTAACCGCACTGTTTTATCAAATGGGTTATCAGTTCGATAATGTGAATTTACCCATTATGGCACTCATGCATCGCTCATTTGATAGCGAACACAATTATGAGCGATTAGAGTTCTTGGGAGATGCATTGCTCGGTGTGATCATCGCAGAAGCCTTATTTTTGCGCTATCCCGACTATAATGAAGGTCGGCTCAGTCGCTTACGTGCATCGCTTGTGCGCGAAGAAACTTTGGTGATTATTGCAAAGCAGCTCAATCTGTCAGATTATTTGATTTTAGGGGTGGGCGAGCGTAAAGGCGGTGGTCGTCAGCGCGCCTCAATCTTGGCAGACAGCGTTGAAGCCTTGATTGGCGCTATTTATCTTGACAGTCAAAATTTTGACACGGTTAAAGCTTGTGTGCTGGCGTGGTTTGAAGATTTGTTCGAAAAAGTGAAAGAACAAAAAGTGCTAAAAGATGCCAAAAGCCGTTTACAAGAGCTGTTGCAAGCACACCAACTTGCGCTGCCACGCTATGAGGTGACCGAAACCATTGGCAATGCACCCAATCAAATTTTTGTGGTCAGCTGCCAAGTCGACATTGTTTTTGACAATAAAACCGCCAAACCCATAGCACCGACCCAAGCTTTAGTCACAGCACAAGGGGAAAGTCGCCGTATTGCCGAGCAGCGCTGCGCCGAAGCCATGCTGGCTAAAATCAGTGATTTGTTACCCCCGCTGCGCTAATTTGCCGACCTGCCATACCGTCAACACCCAAATTTGCTGAAATGCTTACTGAAATTTGCGCAAAACTATTCTACAATAATTTGTACCCTTTAAACCAATGTTGAGATCCCACTTTATGTCTAACCAAGCAGACGCTACCCAACAAACAACCACTGACCCAGCTGTCGACAATCCATCAGCGGACAACAACCAGGATGTTATCAGTCAATTCTTCAGTGGGCAAAGTGAAGCAGCGCCCGTGCGCGCAGTGGATTTTCGCACGGGTTATGTAGCCATTGTCGGACGTCCAAACGTGGGTAAATCAACGTTAATGAATCATGTGTTGGGTCAAAAATTGTCGATTACCTCGCGAAAACCCCAAACCACCCGCCATCGCATTATGGGAATTTTGACCAACGAGCAACTACAAGCAATTTTTGTTGACACCCCAGGTATCCATAGCCGCGAAGTGCGCGCTATCAATGAGCGTATGAATAAGGCAGCAACTTCGGCTTTGGCAGACGTTGATGCGGTATTGTTTGTGATTGATAGCCTAAAATGGGTGGAAGATGATGAGCTGGTGTTTGCCAAAGTGCAAAATTTGGGTGTCCCTGTGATTGCAGTGGTTAATAAAAGCGACACCATTAAGGACGAAGCTCAGCTGTTTGCGCTACTACAAAAACTGCATGATACCCAAGTATTTAGCGATATCGTGCCCGTATCTGCATTACGTGCGCATAACTTAGATGAGCTAGTACGAGTCATCGGTAAGCATTTACCGATTGCAGCGCCAATCTATGATGCAGAACAAGTTACTGACCGTTCGGAACGTTTTTTAGCCAGTGAAATCATTCGTGAAAAAGTGATGCGCGCATCGGGCGATGAGATTCCTTACGATTTAACCGTACAAATCGACACCTTCAAGGATGAGCCCGCGCATCAAGACCCAAAAACAGGCAAATGGCGTAAAGCTGTGACCTTTATCGATGCCACAATTTTTGTCGAGCGTCAGGGTCAAAAGGTGATTGTCATCGGTGATAAAGGCGAAAAAATCAAACAAATCGGCATCGAAGCGCGCCAAGACATGGAAAAAATGTTTGATAAAAAAGTGATGCTAACGCTGTGGGTCAAAGTCAAAAAAGGCTGGTCAGATGATGAGCGTGCGCTAACGAGCTTGGGCTACTAGGTTATAGGCTAAAGGCTACTATGCGCAATCAACTGCTAACAGGTTATATTCTGCACCAGAAGCCGTATGGTGAAAGCCGTAGTTTAATTTACCTGTTTAGTGAGGAATGGGGGGTAGTACATGGTATCGGTAAAAAAAACTTACCGCTATTTGTCCCCATACAATTTTTTGGCAATGGTAAAAACAGCCTAAAAACCTTTAGTCAAAGCCAAATTTTGCAAAATCACATTACCCTCACAGGACAAAGCCTGTATGCAGGCATGTATCTTAACGAGATTTTGCAAAAACTATTGCCTGTTGAAGAGCCGTTTGCTGAGATATGGCAAGCATATCAGCAGTGTGTTGCAAACATGGCAACGCTGTTTGTTGAGCCAGCGCAATCGCCACATGACATGACCTTTTTAAAGTGGTATTTAAGACGCTTTGAAAATGTATTGTTTGAACAATTAGGCTATGGGTTCGATTTTGCTAAAGATGCGTTAGGGGATTTAATAGTCTCATCGCAGCGTTATCAATACCAACTACAGCAAGGATTTATGCCAGTTTTACCCTTGGATAAACCCGACATATCATTAACAGGTGAGCAGCTGCTAACTTGGTATCAATGTTTACAAGATGAAACGCGCTTTAACCAAATGATGCAGCAAGATTTTGATTTAGCCAAACAATTGGTCAATAGCATCAGTGCCATGCACCGCCATTTGATAGATAATTTACTCAATTATCAAACCCTGCAAAGCCGAGAACTTTGGCAGCAGCTTACCCAATATCAATAAGCTTACTCAGTATCAATAATAGACAAAATAGGGAACGTCATGACCAGCAATCAACCCTTACTCGGTGTCAATATCGACCATATTGCAACCCTGCGTCAAGCGCGCGGCGTGGCGTATCCCGATCCTGTGGCAGGGGCATTAATTTGTGAGCAGGCAGGGGCGGATGGTATCACGCTGCATTTGCGTGAAGATCGTCGTCACATTCAAGATGATGATGTTTATCGACTTGCCAAAGTCATAACCACTCGTATGAACCTTGAAATGGCAGTCACTGACGAGATGGTTGCGATAGCCTGTGATGTTAAGCCAGCTTGGGTGTGCTTCGTCCCTGAAAAACGCCAAGAACTGACCACCGAAGGCGGGCTTGATGTGATTGGCAATCAGCACAAAATAGCCAGTGCGATTCAACAGTTACATCAGGTCGGCACTCAAGTGTCACTATTCATTGATCCAGAGTTGGCGCAAATTGATAAAAGCATTGCGCTCGGGGCAGATGCCATTGAACTACACACGGGCGCCTATGCTGACTATTGTTTGCAACATGACCAAGTTAAAATTAACCATGAAATCAACCGTATCAAAACAGCCGTGACTCATGCCCACGAGTCAAAAGCAAGTTTACTGGTCAATGCAGGGCACGGTCTTACCCGTGACAACGTTGCACCCATTGCTAATATGGGTGGCATCCATGAACTAAACATCGGTCATGCCATTATTGCAGACAGTGTGTTTATGGGACTTAGCGAAGCGGTGAGCGCAATGAGAAAAGCATTTACAGCAAAAGCCTAGCTATTAGGGGCAATTAAATTGTTCAACTGAGTAGGGCTTATATTTAATAATGCCTGTTTTACTGAAACTTACCTTTAGTCGATTATCGACCTTACCATCTAAAGGGCAGTATTGAATATTACCCATATAACCAATGGGTCTAGCGTTTTCTGGCTTAAAAATAATATAGTTGTTATTCAACGAGATATTTGCCGTCAGCACCCCCCAGGACAAATCTAACGTAAGCTGATGATTGAGTTTGTCTACCGTTGCCTCATAGCTGTTATTGTTATTTTTATCGATAAAGCTAATCAGCTGATGACCGCCAGTTGTCACGCAAGCCAAGTTATCATTAGCGACACAGGCTATCACAGGGTTTTGATAAATCAACGCCTCTTGTTTTGCGCTGCTTAAAAAATTCATTAAGCTTGAAGCGGTGCTTTTTGCTTCCATTTGCTTTAAGCTGTTGGTAATAGTAATCGAAGCCATCGCTACGATGATAGATAAAACAGCCACAACGACAACTGTTTCAATCAAAGTAAACCCCTGTCTTTTTGTTGAGAACACATTGGATTTCGAATCATTCATGCTATTAGAGCTACCGGCTAGATCATGATGGAATAACACAATAAACGATTTTAGTTCATTATTATAGAGAGTTTTGATAAATTAACAAACGAATATTGATATAAAAGATAGGATTAGCTGGTTATAACGCTAATAAAAGCGACCAAAAGACTGGTACTGTCTGACCTGCTGAAGTCTTCAAAACCGATTGATGGGTTTACATGTTAAATCATCTATACGATGTTATTAATGTTAAGCCATTATCTAGACGAAACTGTTTTAGTGGTATGGCAAATGTATCACTCACACATTAAGTAAATGAATGTCACTAGAATGTATCATTTAGTGACAGTATGAATTTAAGATATGGTAAATTTAAATAGACTGTATTAAAATCCTTCTCAAGATAAGTGTATAGTTCTGATGTGTAATGTCGAATCATGATGGTTGTTGAATTTTTAGTATCGGGCGAAAGTGATTAGCTTAGCTACTAAAAAATAAAAATATAACATATTGTGATGTTCGTGTAATATTGTGTAGCAATGTAAAAAAAAGAGTTGTAAACACAATTTTTAGGCGTTAAGCTATATTTAACAAGTTCATAAATTGCATGTGTTTTGATGTGTTATTTTGTGAATTAACTGTCAGGTTATTTTAATTTAAAATGAGCCAATCCTTTGGAGGAATTCTATGAAGCTAAATAAAATCGCTCTAGCAGTTGTTGCTGCAGCTGTTATGCCAGTAGCCGCTAACGCAGGCGTTACTGTTACACCTTTACTACTAGGTTATCATTATGTAGACGGTATCAGCAAAACTGAAGATAAACAAGGTGAGCAATTCGCAGGTACTCATCAACGTAACGACTTGTACACTGGTGCAGGTATTGGTATCGAATTGACACCTACTATCGCACTTGAATTAGAGTACGGTGAAACTGATTCTGACGCATTGTATGCCAATGGCGATAAAGTTAACGGACATAAGTTTGAACAAAAATCATACTCAGGTAACTTTACTATCGGTACTGAAACCTTTAGTGGCTATACTAACAGCCCATTCAAGCCATATGTGTTAATCGGTGCAGGTCAATCAAAAACCTCAATGGCATTTGATGATGGCAGCAAAGCAACTTCTAAAGACACTATCGGTAACTTAGGTCTTGGTGCTTACTACCGAATCAATGACGCATTAAGCTTACGTGGTGAAGGTCGTGCGATCTATAACTTCGATAACGATTGGTGGGAAGGTCTAGCGTTAGCAGGTCTTAACGTGGTTCTAGGTGGTCACTTGGCACCAGCAGCACCATTGGTTGAACCTACTCCCGTTGAGCCAATCGTTTTGACTGATGGTGATGATGACCAAGATGGCGTACCAAATAGCGTTGACAAATGCCCAGGCACTCCATTAAATGTTGTTGTAGATGCTGACGGTTGCCCACGTGAAATCCCATTTGATGATTCATTACGTATGGAATTACGTGTATTCTTTGACAATGACAAAACTGTCATCAAAGATCAGTACAAACCAGAAATCCAAAAAGTTGCTGAAAAAATGAATGAATATCCAAATTCAACAGCTTCAATTGAAGGTCACGCTTCAAAAACTGGTCCATCTGCGCGTTACAACCAACGTTTGTCTGAAGCACGTGCAAATGCGGTTAAATCAATGTTAGTTAACCAATTTGGTGTTGCACCACAACGTATTAGCACAGTGGGTTACGGTTATGACCGCCCAATCGCAGACAACAACACTGCTGAAGGCCGTGCAATGAACCGTCGTGTATATGCTATCATCACTGGTAACAACTCTGGCACAACTGTTCAAACTAAAGACATGAACGTACAATAATTAGTTATTAAATAAAAAAAGCTACCCTCGTTGGTAGCTTTTTTTATTTTTATTATCAGCTATAAACTCAACTTAGATAAATTTAATCTATTTTTAACGATAAGATGTTATACTACCGCGTGTTTTAATTTTCCTTCCTAGCCGAATTTTCAAGAGCTATTTTTTTATGTCAGATTCAATCAAAAATCTTCGCAATATTGCGATTATTGCCCACGTTGACCATGGTAAAACTACTCTAGTCGATAAACTGTTACAACAATCAGGTACTTTTGGTGAGCGTGCCGCAGAAGTTGAACGCGTCATGGACTCTAACGCATTAGAGCAAGAGCGTGGTATTACCATTTTAGCCAAAAATACGGCGATCAAATGGACCAATCCTAAAGACGGCGTTGAATACCGTATTAACATCGTCGACACCCCCGGTCACGCTGACTTCGGTGGTGAAGTTGAACGTGTGATGTCGATGGTTGACTGTGTGTTGTTATTAGTTGATGCCGTTGATGGTCCTATGCCACAAACCCGTTTTGTGACCTCAAAAGCATTTGCCCGTGGCTTAAAGCCAATCGTGGTGATTAATAAAATTGATAAACCAAGCGCCCGTCCAGACTGGGTCATGGATCAGGTGTTTGATTTGTTTGATAATTTGGGTGCGACAGATGAGCAGCTAGATTTTCCCATCGTTTATACCTCTGCCATGAATGGTATTGCAGGGTTATCGCCTGACGAGCTTGCAGAAGATATGCAGCCATTGTTTGAAACCATCGTTAATGTCGTTGAGCCACCACAGGTGGATACGGACGGTCCATTCCGTATGCAGATTTCAAGCCTTGATTATGATAACTTCAAAGGTTTGATTGGTATCGGTCGTATTCAGCGTGGGTCAGTTAAAACCAATACGCCTGTAACAATTGTGGATAAAGAAGGTAATAAACGTAACGGCCGTATCCTACAAATTATGGGTTACCATGGTCTTGACCGTATCGAAGTACCTATGGCGCAGGCCGGTGATATCGTCTGTATCACGGGTATCGATGCGTTAAATATTTCTGATACTATCTGTGATCCACAAAACGTAGAAGCCTTACCAGCGCTAAGTGTCGATGAGCCAACCGTATCGATGACTTTCCAAGTGAACAACTCACCATTCGCGGGTAAAGAAGGTAAATTCGTGACGTCACGCAATATTCGTGAGCGCCTAGAACGTGAGTTAATTCATAACGTGGCACTTCGCGTGGAAGATACCGACAGTCCTGATAAATTTAAAGTCTCAGGTCGTGGAGAACTTCACTTGTCTGTATTGATTGAGAATATGCGCCGTGAAGGTTTTGAGCTGGGTGTATCACGTCCAGAAGTAATTGTTCGTGAAATCGAAGGTGAGAAACAAGAGCCGTTTGAAAATGTGATTTTTGATGTTGAAGAACAGCACCAAGGCGCGGTAATGGAGCAAATGGGCTACCGTAAAGGCGAATTGACCAATATGGAAGTTGACGGCAAAGGCCGTATCCGTATTGAAGCGGTGGTGCCGTCACGTGGTTTGATTGGTTTTCGCTCTGAGTTCTTAACCATTACCTCAGGTACTGGTATCATGACTTCAAGTTTCTCACATTATGGTCCTGTCAAAACAGGCGATGTGGCAAAACGCCAAAATGGTGTGTTGATTTCTATGGTG
Source organism: Moraxella sp. CTOTU48717 (assembly GCF_032057165.1). Classification (NCBI taxonomy): domain Bacteria; kingdom Pseudomonadati; phylum Pseudomonadota; class Gammaproteobacteria; order Moraxellales; family Moraxellaceae; genus Moraxella; species Moraxella sp. CTOTU48717. The sequence continues at coordinate 62,194 of NZ_DAMBBC010000003.1, forward strand.
AATGGTACTGTATTGGGCTATGCGCTATTTAATCTTCAAGAACGTGGTCGTATGTTTGTATCACCACAAACTGAAGTCTATGAAGGTATGATTGTCGGTCAAAACTCACGTAGCGATGACATGGTAGTCAATCCAACCAAAGCAAAACAGTTGACGAACGTGCGCGCCAGTGGTACCGATGATGCGATTATTTTAACGCCGCCAATCATTTTTACCCTTGAACAAGCGCTTGAATTTATTGAAGATGATGAGCTGGTTGAGGTGACACCAAAATCAATTCGTCTACGCAAAAAATACTTGACTGAAAATGAGCGTAAACGTAACGGTCGTAAATAATAGCGGGTCTAAGCTATAAAATTTTGAAAAAGCCTAACATTTATTTACAAAAAGCTTGTACCTGTTACAAGCTTTTTTAATTTAATCTACACACTGGCAAAGCAAAGATTTAAAATTTTACACAATTCCTTATGATGATAAGGGTTTTTTAGTCAACGATTGTAGCAATTATTTTGAAATAGGAGAAGTTATATGAGTATGATGTCAGAATTTAAAGAGTTTGCCCTCAAAGGCAATGTGATGGATTTGGCAGTGGGTGTCATCATCGGCGGCGCATTTGGTAAAATCACCACGTCGTTGGTAGAAGATATTATTATGCCGATTATCTCTGCGATTATGGGCGGCAGAATCGACTTTACCAATATGTTTGTGGTGTTAGGTGATGTACCTGCAGGCACCGCTATGACGTATGATGCGCTCAAAAAAGCGGGTGTGCCTGTATTTGCATATGGTAATTTTGTCACCATCTTAATCAACTTTATTATTTTGGCATTTATCATTTTTATGTTGGTGAAAGCCATGAACCGCCTACGCCGTCAAAGCGAAGCGCAAGAAGCGGCTGCACCAGAACCTTCAGAAGAAGTACTATTGCTACGTGAAATCAGCAGTAAATTAAGCAAATAACGCTTTGTGCCCACGCTGATAGATTAAAATTTCAGCCCATGTTATTTATAAATGAAAAAAAGCCTCCATGATAACTGGGGGCTTTTTATTGATTGCTAGTCAATCTACATTTTTTATCTATACATATTCATCAGCTAACGACAGTAAGGCAAGTTATGACAAAGCAGGTTATCGTGCTTGGTGCGGGGGTGGTGGGTGTCACTACTGCTTGGCAGCTTCGACAAGCAGGGTTTGAGGTAACGGTAATCGAGCGCGAAAGTAGTGCGGCATTGTCAACATCGTTTGCCAATGGTGGGCAAATATCTGTGTCACATGCCACGCCTTGGGCAAATCCTGATACACCCTATAAAGCGCTAAAATGGTTATTTCGAGAAGATGCCCCATTGTTGTTTCGCTGGCGTCGGTTGTTGGGTTTGCCCGGCAGTACAGCGCAAGATACAGCCCCTGATATGGCACTGTGGCGATGGGGTTGGCAGTTTTTGCAGCAATGCAATGCGAAAAGTGCCGATGCTAATTTGGTGCAGATGGTCAATTTAGGATTATACTCTCGGCAGATACTGGGGGAGGTTAGGGCGCAAACACACATTGATTATGACTGTCTGACACGCGGTATTATGCATTTTTATACCGATCATGCTGAGTTTCAGGCAGCGATAGCACCCACTAAACGGATGCAGCAATTGGGTTGTGATCGGCAAGTGATTAGTGTGGATAAAGCGATAGAATTAGAGCCTGCGTTAACTGGTATTGGCAAAGAATTGGTTGGAGCGACTTATACGGCACTTGATGAATCAGGGGATGCCCAAAAATTCACTCATCGCTTGGCAGCACTTTGTCAACAGCAAGGGGTAACATTTTTATTTAATACTGCTATCAAACGACTTATTTATCATAACCAACACATTGATGGTGTGGAAGTAATCTCCGTTGATAGTAGAGACAATACCGCTTTGCCAGCGCAGTCACAGATACTGTCCGCCGATGCGTATGTACTGGCGTTAGGGAGCTATAGTCCTGCCTTAGTCAAAGCATTGGGTATCAATCTACCCATCTATCCTGCCAAAGGCTATTCAGCCACTTATGCTGTGTTGCGACCCGATGAGACACCTTATGTAAGCTTGATTGATGATGAGTTTAAACTGGTATACTCGCGCTTAGGCGATCGCTTGCGAGTAGCAGGAACGGCTGAATTTAACAGTTTTAACCTTGAGCTAAATCCCATTCGTTGCCAAGCGATTACGCGGCGGGTGAGAGAGGTGTTTGGAGATGCGGTAGATTTGACCGAGCCGAATTATTGGACAGGGCTGCGACCGATGACACCGTCAAATGTGCCGATTATCGGTCGCGCGGTCAATCGCCAAGGACGTATTGATAATTTGTATCTCAACACCGGACATGGCACTTTGGGCTGGACGCACTCGAACGGCTCAGCAAAAGCGATGGCTGATATCATGCAAGGGCGTCAGCCACCAGTAAATTTTAACTTTGTGGGCTTGCAGGATTAAGGGATTGGGTTGGGATACTAGCAGATTTTGGAAAGGTCACAGTAAAGGTCGAGCCTTTGCCAACTGTGGAGGTGATATCCAAGGTGGCATGATGCTGATACAAGACATGCTTAACAATTGCTAGCCCCAAACCAGTACCCCCTGTGTCACGGCTTCGACCCGTGTCCACGCGATAAAAACGCTCGGTTAAGCGCTGAATATGGCGCTGCTCGATACCAATGCCATTGTCGGTCACGCTAAAACATACCCCCGCGTCACACTCATGCCAGCTAATACTAATCTCCCCACCTTTGGGGGTGTATTTCATGGCATTGGTAATCAGGTTACTGAGCGCACTTCGCAGATAATCTTCATAACCCAAAATATGTAACGTGCTGTCGATATGCAAATGAATCATATGGTCGTATGACTTGTTGTACATTTGCGCATCGTCAAACAATTGCATCAGCATTTTGGGAATATCAATGTCTTTGGGCTCAGTAGGTTTTTCATCGTTCTCTAGTCGAGATAATAACAGTAAGTCATTGATGATGTTATTCATGCGCTGACTTTGCTGCATCATCTGAGTAAACGCGCGAGCAATACGCGGATCTAAATCAGGCTGTTCACTCAAAGTCTCCACATACCCCATGATGACGGTAAGCGGTGTGCGAAGTTCATGCGAAACATTGGCCACAAAGTCTTTTCGCATCTGTTCTAAATGCTGAAAACGGGTGACATCATAAATCAGCAGTAATTTTTCTTGCCCAAATTTGGTAATCTTGCACTGCACATAGCGCTCGATATTAGACGGGTTATGGATACGCACACCATCTGGATAGTCTTCAATGTGGTGATAATATTGATGAAAAAGCGGGTTGCGAATAATGGTCAACACATTGCGACCTTGGTCGGGCGCTTTAAATTGAAAAAGCCGCTCGGCAGAGTTGTTCCACCATTCGATACAGTCGTTTTTATCAATCAGAATAATCGAGTCTTGCAATGCGCTCAGCGAGTCACGCACTTTTTGCACCAGCGAAACGGTTTGCTGATGCGCCAATTTCTCTTGGCGATTGACTTGGTAGATATTGCTGGCAACGACACTAAGGTTGGACTCAAATGCAGGCGGCGGCTCATCGGGGTTTTTGTTGTACCATGCTTTAAAGCGTTGTATCGACCATAAAAAATATAGCTGATACAGGCAAAGCCCTATCGCCAGTCCCCAACCCCAAAACCCTAATAGCCCGCCAATCAACAGCCCCGCAACCCCAACTGTCACCACGGGTAAAATGCTCGACCACATATTAATTTTTCTAGCGTCCATTGAGAAAGCTTACTATAGCGAAGTTGGGATAAGTTGGCAAAAATTTCAATGCGATTAATCAGACTATTGTTAGTCGATTTTATTAGAAAAGCGATAGCCTGTGCCACGTACAGTTTGGATATAGTCCGCAAACCCAAATGGCTCAAGCACTTTACGCAGGCGGCGGATATGCACGTCAATGGTACGATCTTCGACATACACATTGCCACCCCAAACTTGATCGAGTAGCTGGGTACGGGTATAAGCCCGCTCGGGATGACTCATAAAGAAAGCCAGTAGCCGATACTCTGTCGGTCCGATATCTACCGCTTTGTTATTGGCACTCACGCGCTGACTGGCAGGGTCTAGCGACAAGCCGCCCACATCAATGGGTTTTTCGCCTGACAATGCGCTACTACGGCGCAATACCGCTTTGATACGGGAAACCAATTCACGGGTGGAAAACGGCTTAGTGATATAGTCATCTGCCCCAGCGTCAAGTCCTTGAACTTTGTTGTCTTCTTCACCTTTGGCAGTGAGCATGATAATAGGAATTTCAGAGAGCATTTCATCTTTCTTTAGGCGGCGGCATAAATCAATGCCTGATAGCCCATTGGGTAGCATCCAATCTAATAAGATGAGGTTAGGGCGATGATCGACCACCAAATGATGGGCTTGAGAGACTTCTGAGGCTTGCAAACAATCAAATCCTGCCATCTCTAGTGTGGTCACGATCATTTCTCGAATGGCAGGCTCATCTTCCACTACCAAAATAGTTTCATTTTTCATAAATTTCTCAAGCGATAAAAATAGGCAACTGTTTGTCAAAATAATTTTATGACAACAATATTACAATGCCCATATTACAACTTCAGAATATGACAAAAAAATGACAATGATAAGTTTTTAGGGCTTTTATTTGTGGTGTTGTAAAAAATTCGGCGTTTGACTCAATTTTTGGTACTTAACATAGGTCGCATCACAGTTCAAAAATAAAATTTATTGGACCATCGTTGCAACTGCTGACTTGCATATCTGCGCCAAATTCGCCTGTTTGCACGGTTGCATATTGCGTCTTGGCATACGCTACTATCTGGGCAAACAAAGCTTTGGCAGTATCGGGCGCCATCGCGGGCTTAAAATCAGGACGTCTACCCGATTGGGTATTGGCAAGGAGGGTAAACTGCGACACTAACAGTAAGCCGCCATTAACCTCTTGCACATTTTTATCCATTTTGCCTAGCTCATTTTCAAATACGCGATAGGTGAGGATTTTATCAATCATTTTTTGCCCCATGGCGAGCGTATCATCATGTCCAAGTCCAAGGTAGACCAGTACGCCGTGTGCAATCTCGCCGACGATTTGTTGTGGGTGAGGCGCGTGGTTAACTGCTACTTTGGCAAATTTCACCCGTTGTAATACTGCTTTCATGATTTTTCCTATCCGTCAGTTTGAGCGTAAGCGGCTTAACTTAAAAGCTAGCTTGTCGCTTAGCTCGTAGCCCAGTGTTTAATATACCGTGATTCTAAGGGGGATTTTGATTATAATAAGCCAACTTTAAAATGCCAATCTCGAGTAACTTATGACCTTGTTTACGACGTTACAATCGCTTGTCCCACAACAAAAAATCAGTGAAATCGCAGGTCGTCTTGCCCAAAGCCGTCATCCGATGGTGAAAAAAACCTTTATTCGTACCTTTGCTTCGGTGTATGGCATCAAGCTAGAGGAATATGCGCGCGGTAGCTTTTCTCAGTATGACAGTTTTAATGATTTTTTTACTCGTGAGCTCAAAGACGGCGCGCGCAAGATTGATGATGACTCAGATGCGCTGATCTGTCCTGCAGATGGCATGATATCGCAATTGGGGCAAATCGATAAAGACCAAATCCTGCAAGCCAAAGGCAAATCGTATGAAGTCGGGCAATTGCTCGCCGATTATGAACTTGGCAAAGCCATGCAAGAGGGGAGTTTTGTCACCGTGTATTTGGCACCGACCAATTATCACCGCGTGCATATGCCGTTTGACGGTACCTTGGTAGAAACCATCTATGTGCCAGGACAGCTATTCTCGGTCAATAACGAGACCGCTGAAAACATTACCGATTTGTTTGCGCGTAATGAGCGCTGCGTGTGTGTGTTTGATACCGAATTTGGTAAAGCCTGCGTTGTGCTAGTCGGGGCGATGATTGTAGCAGGGATTGAAACAGTGGCCACAGGCAAAATCAAACGTAGCGATCGCGTGCAGCGTCAAACCCATCAGATGACATTGAAAAAAGGCGATGAACTTGGGCGGTTTTATTTGGGCTCAACGGCGATTGTGGTGTTACCAAAATCAGCGGGCATGGCTTGGGGCGCAGGTCTTTATAATTCAGTGCCGGTGACAATGGGTCAACGTCTGGGTACTTTTTTGCAGTAAGCTGTCAAGGTATAGGCTAAAAAAGGTGGCAAAGGCTGCCTTTTTTATGCTGTGTTTTAGCCAATCTACATGGTTGATTGCTCACATAAACTAAACGATAACGAAAAATATTTTAGGAAAATTTGTTTATAATAGCCGACTTATGATTTTTACCTGCTTTTTTATTTAGACGCGCTTTTTTATTTAAACTGATCACTATGAACCTACCGCAAACACCGCACCCTCAACTATCGCACGACTTAGACTATCCGACAGTTTGGATTATGATTTTGGGGTTGATTATTGCTATCGGTCCGCTGTCGATTGATATGTATTTGCCGGCCTTGCCCAGTATGGCAAAAGATTTTGGCGTAGCAACGGCTTTTATGTCTAATTCGGTACCTGCCTATTTTGTGGGATTGGTGGTCGGGCAGTTGTTTTATGGTCCGATTTCGGATCGGATTGGGCGCATCAAGCCCTTGTATGTGGGCATGGTATTGTATGTGATTGCCTCGGTGATGTGTGCAACCACCACCAATGAATACGTGTTGTTTGTCTCACGAACGCTACAGGCGTTGGGTGCGTGTGTGGGAACGGTGGTGTCGCGGGCGATGATTCGTGACCGCTTGCATCCTAAGCAAATGGCAAAGGCTTTTTCGCTGATGGTCCTAGTGATGGGGATTGCGCCGATTTTGGCACCAAGCCTAGGGTCGTTGTTGTTAAAAGTCGCCAGTTGGCGGGTGATTTTTTGGTTTTTGGCGGGGTTTGGTATTTTAAATATCGTGCTGACCCGGCTGTTTTTGCATGAAACCTTGACCGATGAGTTTCGCAACAACCGTCCGATGAATGACGTGCTCAGTCAATACTGGGATTTGCTCAAAGATACCCAGTTTAATTATCCTGCGATTGGCGCAGGGCTGCTGATGGGTTCGATGTTTGTGTATATCAGCGCGGCACCTGAGCTAATTATGGAAGGATATGGGGTGACGCCGCAGCATTTTAGCTGGATTTTTGGCATGAATGCGGCAGGTTTTATTGGGTTGACACAGGTCAACCAATGGTTGGTGAACCGTTATCGTCTAGTCAGCTTGCTGCGCTTTGGGGCGGTGATGCAAGTAATCGCGGCAGCGTGTTTGATGCTGCTAGGCTTAGTCTTTGGCACGCAAGCTTGGCTGCCGTTGGTGCTCGCCAGTATTTTTTGTTGTATTGCAGGGTTAGGACTCACTCAGCCCAATTCAGGTGCCATTGCTTTGGCATTTCAAAAACACCGCGCTGGCATGGCGAGTGCCTTGCAAGGCTCTCTTAACTTTGTCGTCGGTATTTTTGGCGGATTAGTATTAAATATCCTGCCCTTTAATCCCGTCGCCAAGCTAGGTATTACCATGTTTATGCTCATGACTATCGGCGCATTTTTGGTATTTCAAATCGACAAAAATCTTGATGTGGCGGATGTGGACTAAGGGTTAGTCAAACCGATACACATCCATACCCAAACTAAAATGGGCAAAACTTTCATGCACGATACTCATCTTTGAGCCTGCGCCTGCCGCAAAAAATAACGGCAATAAATGCTCAGGGGTGGGGTGATTGTGATGAGCAAATGGATGTGACCGCCAATCTAAAGCCGTTGGCATATGTTGTTTGAGTTGATGAATCAACCAATATTTAAATTCACGTGCCTCAGCATCCACCTCACCACTATCAAACTGTACCTGCGCCAAATTATGGGTGACACTGCCAGAGCCGATGATTAATACTTGCTCTGCCCGTAGCGGCGCTAATAAAGCCCCCAGCTGAAAACACGCATAACTATCAAAATGCTGCGGCAGCGAAAGCTGCACAATCGGCACATCTGCCTGCGGATACAAATGCACTAGCGGCGACCATACCCCATGATCAAAGGGACGCAGTCGATTGACCGACGTGCTAACACCCAAAGCCTGCAACTGCTGTGCCAGCTGCTCAGCAATCAGGCTATCGCCTTTGACAGGATAATCGATTGTATACAGTTTCTTTTGAAAGCCGCTAAAATCATGCCAAGTAGCGGGCGCCGCATTGCCATTGATTTCTAGATGCTGGCTTTGCCAATGCGCAGAGATGATGATAATCAAGCGTGGTTTTGGTAGATTTTGCCCAAATTTGTTCAGCGCTTGGGTAGTACGGTTGTTTTCGATCGCAATCGTCGGCGCCCCATGTGAGATAAACAAACTGGGCAAGGTATAAAGCTGGTACGGTGTTTTGGGTAAAAATGGCTGCAGGCTGATTGGTTGTTTCTCGGTTTTTTCCATCAATTTTCTTAAAGTTGCAGTGATAAATAGAAATGCTAATGAATTAATAAGGATTAACTAAAAAGGATTAATAGGTTAAATAAGGGAAAAATTCGCAAAAACAAGCCATGTCAGCGATTTCATACATAATCAAACATAAAAGGTTAACTAAAAAAACTTAAAAATAATCACCGCGATGATACGGATGATGATGGATAATGGTCATAGCGCGGTACAGCTGCTCCATCAGTAGCACGCGTACGAGCGGATGCGGCAAGGTAAGATTGGACAGCGACCATTTGAATGTCGCATGGGCTAAAACCTCTTTTGAAATGCCATCAGCACCGCCAATCACAAACGCCATGTCATCACCCAACTGCATGGCTTCGCCAACTTTAGCCGCTAAATCTTCGGTTGATAAATTCTTACCGCGGACGTCTAGACAAATCAGCTGCTCACGTTTGCCTGCTGAATTTTTGGCTTGGTGCGCTTGCAGAATTAGCCCGCCTTCGGTGATGGCATATTTTTCAAGTTCGGCAGACGAAGGGTTTTTGGTACGTTTGCAGGCGGGGATTTCAACGATTTCGGTGCTGAGCATGGGCTGAATACGTTTATGATAGTCGTCAAATCCCGTCTGCACCCAAGCTGGCATTTTTTGTCCAACCGCTAAAATTCTTGCTTTCATGGGTTCCCCTCTGTTAGTTTTTTGACCAATCTATGTCACTGTCTATATCACTGTGGCGATTCACCGTTAGCCATTGAACACTCATTACCGAAGCCAACTATATTTTCGCTATCGAAGCCAGCTATATTAAAGCTTAATTCCAGCTATATTAAAGCTTAAAACGAACCATTTAAAAACCAACCATTTAAAAACGCTTGCAACGCACCCATATACAATGCGATAAAGCCTAAAACAACCTAAGCTGAGCCAAAGCCTGAACTAAAACTAAGCTGAGCAACAAAATTTTAACATGATTTTATCGCTGTGATGGATAATACTTCCCCTAGCATTTAACGAAGGTGATAAAATAATTTGCATGACAAAGTTTAAATGACAAATTTTAAATGATAAGAAAAGACGACAACAATATGAAAAATTGGCAAGACCCCAATGCCGCTGTTGAAGCAGCCAACTATGACAACCCGATTCCAAGCCGTGTACTGATTTTACAAACCCTACTTGAGCGCGGACAAGCTACCCAACACGAGCTTGCGACGATTTTTGATTTGGATGACGATGAGTACGACGCACTGGGCAACCGCTTAAAAGCTATGCTGCGGGATGGACAATTAAGCCGTGATGCCGACGGCGGCAATCCTTATATTTATCGCCCATTGACTGAGAACGATGCCGTAACTGGCGTGGTCGCTGCCCATGCCAAAGGCTTTGGCTTTGTCGTGCTTGATGATATGCCGGATTTGTTTTTGAATGAAACTGAAATGCGCTGGGTATTTCATGGCGATAAAGTAAAAGCTATCGCCACTAGTACCGACAACCGTGGTCGTATGATGGGTCGTGTGTTGTCAGTGGTATCCCATGCCCAGCTACAATATATTGGTAAACTTGCAAAAGATGACGATGGTTACTTTGTAGAACTGATTAGCCCAAACAATCATCAACCGATTACGGTGACGGAAGAAAACGTCGAAGCGCTACAACTCAAAATGGGTGACCCCGTCAAAGTCGATATCATTGACTATCCCACCCAACATGAATATGCGACGGGGAAAATTACTGAAAGCTTGGTCGATGATAACGAGCGTGAATTGATTATCAAAACTACGCTGCTAAATTACGATATTCCCCATGAATTTAGCCCAAAAGTCATGCAGCAAGTCGATGCCTACAAAGAGCCGACACAAAAAGACTATCAAGACCGTATCGACTTACGTGCCTTGCCGCTAGTCACCATTGATGGCGAAGACTCGCGCGACTTTGATGATGCCGTCTATGCCGAAAAACGTCGCGGCGGTGGCTACCGCTTGGTGGTCGCGATTGCCGATGTCAGTCATTATGTAACTGCCAACTCAGTACTTGACCAAGAAGCCTATGAGCGTGGTACATCGGTGTATTTCCCGCATTTTGTGGTGCCGATGCTCCCTGAAAAACTCTCCAACGGGCTTTGCTCTTTAAACCCAAGTGTTGACCGCTTGTGTATGGTAGCCGACATCATACTATCGCGTAGCGGTAACGTGACCAGCTATGAGTTTTATCCAAGCGTGATGCACTCTCAAGCGCGATTGACTTATAACCAAGTCAATGATTATTTTGCCCAAGTTCAAGGGGAAACGCCCAAATCCGAAGTGCCTGTCACTATCACCGGTAATAAAGCGGTCAAAAAATCAATCGATGTGCTGTATGATTTGTACAAAGTGCTATTGGTCAAACGCGAACAGCGCCATGCGATGGAGTTTGAAACCCAAGAGACTTATATCAAGTTTGATGAAGCAGGCAAAATCAGCGCCATCGTGGCACGGACGCGTGGTGACTCGCATAAGCTCATCGAAGAGATGATGCTATTGGCAAATACCTGCGCGGCTGAGTTTTCGCTCAAGCATGAATTGCCGGTCTTGTATCGCAATCATGATACCCCAGAGGCAGAAAAAGCCGCTCGCGTCAGTGACTTTGTGAAGCATTTTGGTTTGTCATTTCCTGAAGAAAACCCGACGCAGGCAGATTATCAGCGTATCATTGAAGCGACACGCGAGCGCCCTGATGCGATTAGTATCCATAGTGTGCTACTGCGCTCCATGCAGCAAGCCAACTATGCAGCGACCAATATCGGGCACTTTGGGCTTGCGTATGAGGAATACAGCCACTTTACCTCACCGATTCGCCGTTATCCCGACTTGATGCTACACCGTGCCATCAAAGCCAAAGTGACGGGCAAAAAAGCGCCGCTGCCAGATTGGTCACTAGAAGATGCGGGTGAGCAGACCTCAATGACAGAGCGCCGTGCCGATGAAGCCAGCCGTTTTGTTGAGCAGTGGCTCAAAGCCCATTATATGAAAGACCATATCGGTGAAGCGTTTGATGCAGTGGTTACCACAGTGACCAATTTTGGCTTGTTTGTGACTCTCACTGATTTATTCATTGATGGCTTGATTCATATCTCGCATTTGGGCGAAGATTACTTTGTATATGATGACAAGGCGCAGCAGTTATTTGGTGAAAAATCAGGACTGGTGTTTGGACTGGGTGATAAAATCCGTGTCAAAGTCGCTGCCGTCAATATGGAGACCCGGCAGATTGATTTTGATTTGGTGGCACAGCTGGAAAAATCGTCATTTAATAATCGCGGTAAAGGCAAAAGTCGCGGTCAATCGCAAGCGGCCTCTAATTCTGTTCAATCCAATCCCAACGCGCCATCTAATCCTAACGCGCCATCTAAGCCAAATGAGAACGTCAGGAAAGCAAAAAGCGCTAAAAATAAAAGTAACGCGCGCAACAAATCTCGTTAATGAAAAAAAGGGCAATATAATTTGCCCTTTTTTTATCGTTGAAACAAATACCTACTAAAACAAAAAACGCCTTTGTCCACTTAATCTTAGTCATTTGATGTTAGCGACTTAATATTAGCCACTTGATGCGCTTTAACCAGTCTTGCTTGGCGGTGCTAGCAGCTAATACGCCAAGTTATTATTGCGTGGTTTTCTCTGCGCTCGCCAAGTTGTTGGATGAGGTCTGAGCGGTTTGATTCAAATCTGTTGTTGCCTTATCAAGCACTTGTTTAGGCTGCTCGCCAATCGATGACGTATCGTTTGATGCTATGGCTAAGGGCGCCGAGGCGGCACTACTATTGGCTTGATTGGATGCAATGACTTGCTGGGTACGATGTGATGATATTAGGTTAAAAATGGCGAGTGCGGTGATGCCTAATATCGCAAAAATAATGAGTAATTTTGGCTGCATGAGGATTTCCAGTGTAGCGTCAATTTGGCTAACCGATGTCTAAAGCCTGACGTCTAAAGTCTGTGGCTTAAAACGTCAAATCGGGTTTCGCTAGGACAAAAATTGACAGTCATGTCTATAAAAATTGCTAGGCTACCTTGCTGCAAAAATCATGCAAGTTTAATCTGTTAATCTTTTAATGTCTAATCTGGCAGCAGACTGACTTCGGCACTAACCGGCAAATGGTCAGAGAGATTTGACCAAGGTTGTCCCTTATGCACCCAAGCACGGTGTACTTGTAGGTTACGGACATAGATACGGTCAAGGCTTAATACCGGAAGCTTGGCAGGGAAGGTGGGCAGTAATTTGCCATGGTGGGTCAGCACGGCTTCTTGTAAATTAAGGTCACAGCCAAGCTTTTGACAGGATAACTTTTTCCAGTCATTGAAATCGCCTGCCAATATCAGCGGCGTGGATTGGTCGATTTCGTTATTGATATACTGGCTTATCACCTCATATTGTTTTTCACGGTCATTTTCCCTTAAGTTTAGATGCGCGCAAAGCACGATGATGGGCGTATGCCAGCCTTTGGGCTGGATTTCGCAGTGCAATACACCACGCTGCTCAAGGCGGCTCACTGTGATATTGACATTGTGTTTGGGGTCGAGCGGATGGCGACTTAGTACCGCATTGCCATGATGACCGTGGTTATATTCGACGTTTTTGCCATAGCTGTTTTCAAGCTGTAGATACTCGCCAAACCATTCATGTTGGGACTGGTCGGGAAATTCATTGTATTTCACCACCCGTTTGAGATTTTGACCTTGGACTTCCTGCAAACAGATAATATCAGATTGCACTTGGTCAAGTGCAGCAGCGATGCCTTCCATTTTGACAAAACGATTGAGGGGTGACATGCCTTTATGGATGTTATAACTGGTGATGATTAGGCTGTTTTTTGGTTGTTTGGCGCCTGATACTTGGTTAGACACTATTTCGTTAGATGCTACTGGCTTAGGTGTTATTTTTTTAGGTGTTAGTGAGCGCATAATAAAATCACAGTGATAAACATGGCATTATTTTAACGTGAAATTGTACCGCTGGCTTGTTTTGACAAAAAATTGTCACAATATAATGATTGTCGACATTTATGTCGCAAAGCTGTGTAGCAAAATGGGGTAGCTTTGCCAAGCGTTGCGGTTTTTATGCTAAAATTTTGGGCAATGACGACTTTTACTTTCAATCATCAACGAGCGATAAAAAATTGGAAAACAGTATGACCAACGATGTAGAAAATCCGACAAAAAATTTACACCTTGTTGAATTTAATCAATTAGCGCTTGAGCGACTCAAAACGGCAATCGATGAGGCGTTGGCGAATGGACATGCGTTTTTGACTATGCTTGATGATGAAGCCGACCTCGATAACAAAGCTGGGCAAGCTAATAGTCAAGTTAACGATGCACACCTCAGCAGCCAACAAGCGCTCAATGATATCATCGCTTTTGACCATGTGAATTTAGCATTAGACCGCAGTTGGGGCTTGCTATCGCACTTAAATAGCGTGGTCAGTGATGAGCCAATCCGTGAACTGCACCATGCATTATTGCCCGCGCTTTCTGCCTACGGTACGGCGGTTGGTCAACATCTCCCGCTGTATCAACGCTATCAGCGTGTGGTGAGCGATCAGTCATTTTTTGAGCGTTTAGAGCCTGCAAGACAACGCTCGTTGACTTTGGCGCTACAGAGTTTTGAGTTATCTGGTGTGGGTTTAGCGGAGGCGCAAAAACAGCAATTTGCTACCCTTGCCAGCGAGTTATCTACGCTATCGGCTAAATTCTCCGATAACGTGCTCGATGCTACCCAAAGCTACTTTTTACCGTTAAGCGAATCGCAACTGGCAGGACTGCCTGAATCTGCGCTTGCCATGCTGGCAGATGCGGGCAGGCGATACACAGAAAAATTCCCTGAGCAAGTATTGGCAACACCTTATGTCGCGACACTTGATATCCCAGTCTATCTTGCGGTGATGACCTATGCCGATGACCGCGAGTTACGCGAAACCTTGTATCGTGCGTATGTCACTCGTGCCTCTGAATTGTCAGCGCAGCCAGAATTTAATAATGCCGATATCATGGCGGATATCTTGGCAAAACGCGCACAAAAAGCCCAATTATTGGGCTATGACAATTTTGCTGAATTATCACTTGCCACCAAAATGGCGGACAATGTCGACACTGTAGAGCAGTTTTTACGGGATTTGGCAGACAAGGCACGACCCTTTGCCATGCAGGATTTAAAACAACTGCAAGTTGAAGGTTTGGCGTTTGGCATCGGTGATGAGGGCGATGAGGTGCGACCTTGGGATACGGCGTATCTGGCAGAAAAAGTCAAACAACGTCAATTTAATCTATCGCAAGAACAAGTGCGTCCGTACTTCCCAGTGCCGACAGTCATCGCAGGCTTATTTGAGATTGTGCAAAAACTGTATGGCATTCAGATTGAAGATAAAACTGCAAGCACCCAGCGCTGGCATGATGACGTGCGTTTTTATCAAGTTTTTGATGAACATCAGCAGCTTATCGGTGGTTTTTATTTTGATTTATATGCCCGTCCTGGCAAACGCGGTGGCGCATGGATGAGTGGTTTTCAAGCGCGTTATCAACACGATGATAGCGGTTATCAGCAGTTACCTGTTTGTTTTATGGTGGCAAATTTTAGCCCTGCGCCAACGGGTACACAGCGCGGCAAACCTAGCTTATTAACCCATGATGAAGTGTTAACCCTTTTTCATGAGTTTGGACATGGGTTGCACCATCTGCTCACTGAAGTGAATGTTGGCGATGTGGCAGGCGTGAATGGCGTCGAGTGGGATGCAGTTGAGCTACCCAGTCAGTTTATGGAAAACTGGGCATGGCACCCTGAAGGGATTGCATTAATCAGCCGTCATGTCGATACCGGTGAAACGTTGCCAGAGAGCATGCTACAAAGTATGCTCGCTGCCAAAAATTTCCAAAGCGGCATGCAAACCCTGCGCCAGCTAGAGTTTGCGCTATTTGATTTGTTATTGCATGCCAAAACCCCAGCACCCGACTATCACCAGTTACTGGCGTTACTCGATAGCGTGCGTGCCGATGTGTCGATTATGCCGACCGCCAGTTATAACCGTTTTGCCAATGGCTTTAGCCATATTTTCGCAGGCGGCTATGCGGCAGGGTATTATTCTTACAAATGGGCAGAACTGTTGTCAGCCGATGCGTTTAGCAAGTTTGAAGAAACCAGTATTTTTGATAAAAACGCTGGCAAATCCTTCCGTGATAACATTTTAGCCAAAGGCGGTAGCCAATCTGCAAAAGCCAACTTTGAGGCATTTCGCGGTCGTGAAGCCCGTATTGATGCGCTGTTACGTCACTCGGGATTTTTAACCAGCAGCTATGATGAACTGCTGAGCGATGACACTGATAACGCCAACACCCAAGCTTGGTAACACGGTTGTCAAAATACAGGCTATTAAAAAGAAGAAACTATGAGATATCAATCCAATCGCCCCAAACGTCAATTTTTGGCAGGGGTGGCTTGTCCAAGCTGCAAAGCACTGGATAAAGTTGTTCAGATTCAGCTATATCAGCCCGAGTATGATGAGTATATCGAGTGTACGGCATGTGGCTATAACGAGCGTCGCCCAACACCCGATGATGTCATTGACATTCAGCAATCCAATCATCAGGAAACTGTTCATTATGGCGACGATGGCGCGGGTATTGTTAGGTTTAAATAAGCCAAGTTTAAGCGGTTTGGGTAAATTTTGGCAAGGTTAACGAGTTTAAGCGTCCCTGATACAATTAGGGTGGTCAAATTATGGCGTTCAAAGTAGGTTTTTGTGCCAAAAGTTGTTATTTTTGATTGCGGTTTGTTATAGTAACAAGCAAACGAATGTACACCATCATTTTCATGCCAGCTTGGCATATACATCGCTAGCATGAAATCGTACAGACATCTGACCCGCCCGACATGGATAGGGATATTGACCCAACATGAAATTATTTAGCCTAAAAAAAAACAATGACTCTATAGCCCCGACTAGCAAAGATGTCAATCCATCATCACAGCTGGCTGAAAATCCAACGACAGGGGTGTCAGATAATGCGTTGCAGCTTGATACAACTCAGGCGCCGATGCAAGCGACTAACTACCCAGACACATCCCCAAAAACGACAGCAATCACAAATGCGTTTTCGCTAGATACCATTGATTTAAACCAGTTGGAAGACGAATTACTTCATGGCAAAACCGACTATACCGCAGATGATACAAAAGCGGCTGATACTGTCGCGCCTAAAAAGCTGAGTTTTGATGATTTTGATTTGGATGAGCTACCCAGCGTTGTTGAACCCAATACCACTGTGACTCTCCAAGACACTGCTAATACATCGACAGTGTCACAGCCTGTACCGTCACAGACAACCGATAACGCGCTGACATTTGATATTGATAACCTACCGCTAGCAGCTAAGCCAGACCCAGACCTAAACCTAGAACCAAACCCCCATAGCGCGCAAGCACAGCCCATCGCATCACAAAGTAGTGATGAAAATACTGACGAAAGTAGTGATAAAAAAATTATTGAGACTATCGAGGCTATTGAAACGACGCCACCGGTTGTATTAACCAAAACAAAACCCGAAATTAAAGCGGTTATCGCCCAGATAGCAAACCCATTTTTAAGACCGCCAAGTCAACCACTAGCGAAACGGACGTTAAAAAAACGCAATCAACTTGGGTTGCTAGTGGGTGCAGGGTTGGCTCTAGCTGCCTTGGTATGGTTTTTTATAGGGCAGTCAAACGAGCCGAACAAATCCACCGCGCAGTCACAGATGCAGACACAGACGCAGACCCAAGCGCACGCAATACCCAAAACTGCAGCACCTGTGGTAAAACCACAAGCTAGCGCTAGCTTGCCTGCCGCGTCAACCGTCACAGTGGATGCAACCACTAGCTCAGCCCATGCGACCGCAGCGCTACCGGCAATCACGCCAGAAGAAATTCTTGCACCGACACTGCCTGAAGATCCGGCGATTGCCAAAGAAGAGCTAAGTCGATTGTCAGAGCAGAGCGCGCAGCTAAAAGAGCAAGAAACCATGATGCAAGACCAGCTGCGTATGATGAATGAGCTGAGTAGTAAAAAAGAAGAGCGTATCCAGCTGCTAGAACAGCAAGTTGCACAGCTTGAACAGCAAAAAGCCGCCAACAAATAACCACCCACAAATAACGACCAACAAATAACTGGAACGCTAAGTAGTGCTGACCCAAGTCGATAAAAAAACCTTGTTTCAAGACCGCTATCAAGCGCTCATCATGCCCGTCCCGGTGTCAGGTATTTTTCGTCATCGCGCCTTACTTAAGTACCAATCGCTGTATCCTGAGCATTACACCGTTTATAAGCAAGCCTGTGAGCGTTCGCAGCTGTTACTCGGTGATGTGTTACAGTTTACGCCGCAGCGTGATTTGGCGGGTATGGCAGTCGGTGGGGCATTGTCCAAGCCGAAATATATCGTGGATATGGCAGTGACTGAGTTTGCTGAGAATTCGCCGCATCTTGAATATATCGTATCGGCATTTCAGTCACTTAATAAGGTGCTGTTTGATTGGGGACGGTATCAAGGTATTCGCCGTGTGGCAATATTGGCAAGTGATGAACTCATTTTGCCAAAAGACAAAATTTTTGATGAAGATATTTTACCACTGTTTGAAAAATACCTTCAGCCTGTGAGTAGTTTGAATTTGGTGGTTTATCGATAAATATTTTTCATGATTTCAGTTGCTACATGATAAGCTAATTTAACAGGCACAGCATTTCCTATCATTTTGTAGCCATCATTCACTGAGTTATAGACAAACTCAAAATCATCAGGAAAGCCTTGGATTCTAGCACATTCACGGACCGACAACCTGCGGTACAAATCCTTCTTAGTTACTACGAATTCAAATATATTTTCAGCTATCTTTTGCATTTTTGGGGCTTGGGGATGTTGTGGAGCTTGTCTTCCGCTTGCTTGAATAGTAAAAGATGGCTCGTCCCAATTTCTCACACGGTTTCGACTCATATAAATTGGTGAATAACTGCCAATAAAATATTCATGATTTAATAATTTGCAATTTATGCCATTAGTTTTGTTATTTTCTAACGCTGGCACTGCGTTGTCTTTTATGTCAAAAATCACATCTTTCAAATTGAGTTTTTTATCATTTGCTATCGGCTCTGGGAACTCAAAATTGGTAATGTTTAAATCATGCCTAAAGCCAATATAGAACACTCGTTTGCGATTTTGTGCCACGCCATAATCATAAGCATCAAGTAATTTAATAAAAACATGATAGCCAGCGTCTTCAAATAGCTGCACAATATTTTGCACAGCCGTACTGTGGCGTTTAGCAAGCATGCCAGACACATTTTCAGCAACAAAAAATTTGGGTTGCTTAGCTTTTAGGATACGGATGTAATCAAAAAACAATTGTCCACGCTCGTCATCAATGCCACGTAACGCGCCTGCTTCACTCCAACTTTGGCAAGGTGGTCCACCAATAATACCGTCACACTCTGGGAAATCATTGGCGTGAAATTGACGAATATCGCCCTTCAACAATAGGTTATCATGGTTTTTTTCGTAAGTTGCCCAAATATTTTTATCATATTCATTGGCTATTGCAATATCAAACCCAGCTTGCTTAAAACCTAAGTCCATCCCACCTGCCCCCGCAAATAAGCTGATAATTTTTGCTTTCATGTAATAGCTCCAACAAAAAATTGAATCAATTTTGCGGGTTTTAATTGTGCAGGGTTATTAGGATTCTTAATATAAATATCGGTAATTTTTGCATTTGAGTTATTTGCAATCAGCGATATTAAGCTTTGACGATTCGATAAAGTTTGCCATTTTTCTTCATTGATAATAGACATAAAGTTAAAGGCATTGCTAAAATTACGTTCATAAACATCATCAAAAACTTTAAATGGATTTTCAATATGCCACATTCCGCGAATTCGCAGATTAGTAATACCTAATGGGTCAATGCGTTTGATTTTGCCAAGTTCTTTAGTAGGAGTAAATTCCACACCTTCAATTGTCTCAACTCCTGTTTTGATACGTTGCTTAATAGCTTCATAAATACTTTCATCAGCAGCATAATCGACACCATAAACAAAGGCTAATGATTGTAAATTTTCACCATTAACGATGCCAACAGCATAGAGCATATCCTTCTGTGTCCATTCTTCAGCTGTTCTACAAGCCGTGGTTAACATGGTACTACTAGCATTTAGGGTGGCTTTAGGATAGCTTGAATTGAGTGCTAAATCTGAATTACGGCTTTCAATTTTTTTAACCTCAATCGCATCACCGCCCCTAAGCATCATATCAGGTGGATTACTGGTATTGCCAAGATAAGAAAAATGCTCATTAATTCTAAAGTTTCTTTGATTCTCATCTAGGTCAAAACCGTTAATAAATAAATCTTGTACGTAACGCTCTAGTGCGTCGCCTACATTATTAATTCGGTTACGCCCAAGATAAGTAGCTTGTAAATTAATTATGGGGTTGTTTAATAAATTGATGATGGCATCAATGACATTCACTGTCATACCCAAAGACCTTTCTATTTGCTTGATAAATTAAGATAGAAAACCGCCTTAAGAAAGACGGTTTTTTTATTCACATAAATCGAATTATTCAGCAGGCGTTTCTTCTGCTGGGCTTTCGGTATTCATGGTTTGATCCACACCTTTCATGGTAAGTTTAATACGTCCACGGTTGTCGATGTCTTGTACCAGTACATTCACCATTTGACCTTCTTTTAGCACATCATTCACATTCTCGATACGCGCATCAGAGATTTGTGAGATATGCACCAGACCGTCAGTGTTAGGTAATACATTGACAAACGCACCAAACTCAACAATACGAGCCACTTTACCTGTATAAGTCTTGCCGACTTCTACTTCTGCCGTAATCGCCTCGATTTTAGCAATCGCGGCTTTAGTCGCTGCTTTGTTTTCACCAAAGATACGAATAGTACCATTGTCATCAATATCAATCACCGCGCCTGTTTCTTCAGTCAATTGGCGAATGGTTGCACCACCTTTACCAATCACGTCACGAATTTTTTCAGGGTCGATATCAATCACCGCAAAGTTTGGTGCATGGGCGTTGATTTCTTTACGGCTGGTTGAAATCACTTCATTCATCGCATTTAAAATATGGATACGACCCGCATGCGCTTGGTGTAAGGCTTTTTCCATAATCTCTGGGGTGATACCTTCAATTTTGATATCCATTTGTAGTGCAGTCACGCCATTGGCAGAACCCGCGACTTTAAAGTCCATATCGCCTAGGTGGTCTTCATCACCCAAGATGTCAGACAGCACGGCAAAACGCTCGCCTTCTTTAACCAAACCCATTGCGATACCCGCAACCGGCGCTTTTAGTGGTACGCCGGCATCCATTAACGCCAGTGATGCGCCACAGACAGATGCCATTGATGATGAACCATTGGATTCGGTGATGTCAGATACGATACGAATCACGTATGGGAAACGGTCACTATCTGGCAGCATGGCTTGTACACCGCGGCGTGCTAGGCGACCATGACCGATTTCACGGCGTTTTGGACCGCTGTCACGACCCGTTTCGCCCACTGAGTAACTTGGGAAGTTATAATGCAGCATGAAGTGGTCTTGTTTGGTGCCCGCAAGGGTGTCAATCATGTTCACATCACGGCTGTTGCCAAGCGTGGTGGTAACGAGCGCTTGTGTTTCACCGCGGGTAAATAGCGCTGAACCATGCGTGTAAGGCAGTACGCCAACTTGGATGTCTAAGGCACGGACAGTTTGCAAGTCACGACCATCGATACGGGGTTTGCCAGACAAAATATTGTCACGGACCGTACGGTATTTTAGGGTTTCAAATAGCTCTTTGATTTGTGCCACGTTGTCGGCATAGCCTTCGGCTTCTGCGTCACCGGCTAAGGCTTCAAGCGCTTGGTTTTTGATTTCATCAAGGCGAGTATAACGGCTGGCTTTTTCGCTGATGGTATACGCTTCTGAAATCGCTGCAGCAAATTGATTTTGTAGGGCAGTTTCTAAGGCTTCATTGACGGCAGGAGCAACGAATTGGGTTTTTTGTACGCCAACTTCTTTGGCAAATTCATTGATGGCATCAATCACGACTTGTTGCTGGGCGTGACCGTATAGTACCGCGCCAAGCATTTGGTCTTCTGATAGTTCTTTGGCTTCAGATTCGACCATCAATACCGCAGATGACGTACCCGCGACCACCAAATCGAGCGAGCTTTGTTTTAGCGCTTCATGGTTTGGGTTTAGCACATATTCATCATTGATAAAACCGACACGTGCCGCACCAATTGGACCATTAAATGGCGCTGATGAAATTGCCAATGCCGCTGAAGTACCAATCATCGCTGCGATATCAGCATCTTGTTTTTTGTCTGACGAAATCACCGTGGCGGTCACTTGGATTTCGTTAAAGTAGCCTTCTGGGAACAATGGACGAATCGGGCGGTCAATGAGGCGTGAAGTCAAGGTTTCCATCTCAGATGGGCGACCTTCGCGTTTGCCATAGCCACCTGGGATTTTACCAGCAGCGTACATTTTTTCTTGGTAGTTGACGGTCAATGGAAAAAAGTTTTGACCCGCTTGCGCCTCGTCTTTTACCACAACAGCGACTAGCACAGAGACGCCGCCCATGTGCACGACCACTGAATTAGCTTGGCGTGCGATACGACCCGTTTCTAACGTAACTTGTTGATTACCATATTGGAATTCTTTAGTAATGATATTAAACATAATGCGGTTTTATCCTTAGTGTGATGAAATAGGGCGATTTAAGTTTTAGTAATAGCCCCTAACGTTTGTGTTCTTTTCAAAAAATACAAACGTTAGAAGCAATCTACCAATTCGCCTGATAGCAGACTTAAATCAGCCTAAGTTAAAAAATACTTTGAAAAAAGTAAGTGTAAACTGCAATTGTGCAGGCACAATGCGTTGTCTATTTTACCTAGTTTTGCGGTGAATCACCACCTTTTCACTGCGCTTTAACCACTAATAGCAAACGATGGGGAATGACTAAGCTAACAGCGAGGGTAAAAGTGAAAACAAAATTGGCTAAAAATATTGAACCCATAAAAAAGCGGCTACCCAAAAGCAGCCGCTGATTGAATAAAGCGAATAACGTGCTGATAAATTAGCGACGTAAGCCTAATTCATTGATCAATGCAGTATAACGGTCTGCATCTTTACGTTTTAAGTAATCAAGTAACGTACGGCGTGAGTTAACCATACGAATCAAACCACGACGGCTGTGATGGTCAGCTTTGTGTGCTTTAAAGTGTGCTTGTAAGTCATTGATACGTGCGGTTAATAACGCCACTTGAACTTCTGGAGAACCTGTGTCATTTTCAGAGCGTTTGAATTTTGCGATTACATCTGCGCGGTCTTGGTTAGTCAACATAATGTTTTCCTAGCTTTTTTAGCATAAAATGAGAAGCCTAATCGGCTATCAGTCGAGTCGATTAGTGTAAAAAAATCAGGATAACCACGCTTCTCAGTAGTTAACCGTCAAAAAGGAGCATTATTTTAGCAAATGTTGACCAATAAAAAAACCCTAATTTGCATTAGGGTGTTGAATTTATTAAGGCTTTTAATAGATTCAAGCTTTCAATTTACTGATTGCCCGTAGGCTGTTTGGGTGTTTCGCTATGAAGACGGTCAAGCTGCTCTTGTGGCGCGGTGGTGAGTTTATCAGAAGTCACTTCGTCCGCATCATTAGGCGTAGTATCGGCAACAAATGTCGCTTCAGGCGCTTTCTTATCCATTTTTTCAATATCTGTCATGGTAGTTGGTTGCATGGCAATCTCCTTTTCTTATGATTTTTATAGTTATTCACGCTTATTTAGTCAATGCTTGGTCAATCGCTTCAGCAAAATCTGGAATATCTTCAGGTTGACGACTGGTAATCAAATTACCATCTATCACCACTGATTTGTCTTCAAACTGCGCACCGGCATTTTTTAGGTCAGTGGCAATGGTTTTATAAGCAGTTAATTTTTTACCACGGGCAATTTCGGTATCTGCAAAAATCCACGGGGCATGACAAATCGCTGCAACAGGTTTACCCGCACTCATGAATGCTTTTACCATCGCTTGTGCATCGGTATTTGCCCGCAACACATCGGCATTGGCACCGCCACCTGGTAATACAATTGCATCATAATCGGCTTCGTTGGCTTCACCAATTAATAAATCAGCGGTAAAGGTGTCAGCAGGGTCAGTATGATTGAGCCCGCGTACTTGTTTTTGTGGTTGTGTGGTAATTAAAGTGGTTTGGTGACCTTTAGCTTTAAGGAGGTCATTGGTTTGGGTATATTCGACTTGTTCAAAGTCGGTATCAAGTAAAATAGCAATCTTAGCCATGGTAAATATCCTATTATTTCATTATTTAAGTTAAAGATAGTTAAAGAAAAAAATTGTTGTTCTTATTGATTCGTCTTTTGTAAGTTGGGCGCTTTATTTTGAGATTATTATTTGATTTTTCTATTTGATTTTTATTTTATTAATAACATTTCAATTAATTGTATAAAGTTATCTCAATAAACCGCTGTTTGCTCTTTATTAGCAAAGCTTGCTAAGAAATAAGCAAGTGAATCAACACCACTAAGAATAAATCACTGGACGGGTGAAAACTGCTAGCAAAGCGTCACGTTTTGTATCAATGCATAAAAAACGTACTCGCTTTGTGACATCGCATCGCTCATTGAGTAAATTATGTGAATACAGCAAAAAATTAGCAAGATGGTAGGTTTACTGACTTATCGTGACTAATTTAAATTGACCAGCTTCATCGGTTGTAAACGACCATTGGGTTCAAGTAGTCCCGTGCCCAAAAATTGCTGATGGTCGTCAAACAAGCGAAACGTTTGATTGGCAGTTAAGATGAGATGCTGATTTAACATGGTCGCCTTGACGTTTAAGCGTTGACCCTGTCGGATGCGCTTTGACTGGCTATCGTCTAATACTAAGCTTGGTAGTGAGTGAACGCAGGCATCCACCGCTAATAGCTTATCAAACCGCGCTGCAACATCGAGCGCTGCAAAATCGGCTAAGGTGATGGCATTAGCAATCTCAAAATCACCCGTCTGTATACGTCTAAGCGCTGTCAGATGTCCTAGCGTACCCAGCGCTTTGGCAATATCTTCAGCCAGCACGCGCACATAAGTGCCTTTGGAGCAAGTGACGGATAATTGCAATTGTTGAGCGGATAGGGGAGTAAGTGACAGCTCATAAATGATGAGAGGACGTGCTGCTCGCTCCACCTCAATACCTTCACGCGCCAGTTCATACAGTTTTTTGCCGTCTTTTTTGAGCGCGGAGTACATGGGCGGAACCTGCATTATCTCACCCAAAAATTGCTCAGTGACGCTTTGTAACATCGCTTGTGTCACATGCGGTACAGGGCTCGTGGCAATTATCTCACCCTCAGCATCCCCGGTATCGGTTTGCTCGCCAAGTTTGATAATGGCGTGGTAAGATTTGATGGCATCGAGTTGATAATGGCTAAATTTGGTCGCTTCTCCCAGACAAATCGGCAGCAACCCTGTTGCCATAGGGTCAAGGGTACCGGTATGACCCGCTTTTTTACTGTCGTGCACATCAGATTTGAGCAAGTATTTGACTTTCGATACCACTTGCTGGGAAGTCATCCCTTGCGGTTTATCAATCAGTAAGACGCCAGAGACGATGGATTTGGCTGTTTTTGGTTGGGTCATCATGTTGTGGATTTATCAATTTATTAAAAGTCGGTTCGAATTAGCTGCGAGTAATCTGCTGCGCTAATAGGGTGGTTGACAGAATAAGGCTTTGACTTTGGGTTAATGTGTGCCCGTTGTTGCCACTGTTGCAAGCTATAGCGGTTATCAATCAATTGCTGGTCATACAGATAACTGGGAATATAGCCTGATAACAAGATACGATAATCAAATGGCAAAGGTTGGATATCGTCAATCAGCTCATAAATTGCCGTGGTACAGTTATTTACCAATGAATTATACCATGCCGGCTGCGTTTTTAAGGACTTGGCTTTCGCTAGATACGCAAGCAGCAACGCTTGAATATGGTGTTTTGGCATATTGATGGGATAAATATAAACATCTTCATGACGGATATTACTACGGGTGTAAATAATATCTTTTTCATCCGCAGCGATAATCACCAATTCAAACTTGCGAAAAAATCCACCCAGCGTACTAAACTGTTCATTGACTTCTTTGCGAATCTCGATAGATAACGCAAGCTGCTTTCCATCACTAAACCCAAAACTCACTAGCGTATGGGCAATGGCATCGCCCATCCAATAAGAGGCGATAAAATCGACAGTTTGCAGTTTTGCCAAGTCGTATTGCCTAGTTTCCCAGCGCGGCTGAAAATGGGTTTTATCTTGCCAATCAAAATTTCTAACATTGCTAATGGTGAGTGTGTTGCCATCACGGTCAAGCCGATAGTCTAACATTTGGGCAACTTCAGGGTTCCAATCCCGCTCATTGCTAGCTGACATCGAAAAAAAGCATGCAATGGCAATCGCCACCACCGCAAAAAAAATCAATAATAAAGAATGATGAGAAAGTAGGGATGAAAACAGGGTCGGTTTGATGATACTGACCAAAACAGCGAGGGTAAAAAATACCCATACGCTAATCAGTGCCAGACTGACATATCTGCCTAAGGGCTGATGCGTCCACACGAACACCCCAAGCCACAGACTTGAGAGAATAATGACGATAAACTTAATGATACCCCAAAGTAACTGCATTCAACATCCCTGTTAATGGCTCAAAGTGACAAATAAGCTTATTATAGCCTGCAACGCATCAGTCGTCTGATGGCTGACCTTCGCTACTTTGTACCGCTTTAGAAATCAGATTCATCATATAGTTAGCGTTAGCGGTCACTTCATCATAGTGAAAGCGTAGACGTGGCGTAGTGCGGGTTTTTAGCAAATGACTGAGCTCAGTACGCAAAAAACCTGATGCTTTGTTCAGCACTTCTAAGCTCTCGGTATGATAATCTTTTGCCATGGCATCATCCATCGACTTTTCCATGATGGTGACATAAATATCAGCATAACCCAAATCTGGGCTGATTTTGACACTAGAAATGGTCACAAACCCCGTCAAGCGGGGGTCGTTAATCTCGTCACGAATCAAAACCGCTAGGTCGCGCTGAATTTGATCGGCAAGACGTTGTAAACGTTGATTCATTGGTAATCCTTTTTATAGTAAAAAAAGGTCTAATTAACCTAGATTAATTAGACCTCTGGGAAGGTTGCTAATAGCAAGCTGGCAATATTAGGTTGTCAGATTAGCTTATAAGGTACGTTTGACTTCATGAATCTCGAAGACTTCAATCTTATCGCCTTCTTTTACTTCATAACCTTTCACCGCTAGACCACACTCCATACCAGCACGCACCTCATTAACATCCTCTTTAAAGCGACGTAATGATTGTAATTGACCGGTGAAAATAACTTGGTCATCACGCAATACCCGAATTGGCTTGTTACGGATAATATTACCTTCCGTCACCATACAACCGGCTGCATAACCAAAGCGACTAGAGTGGAAGACTTCACGTACTTCTGCGATCCCCAAGATTTGCTCACGATGTTCTGGCGCAAGTAAACCGCTCATCGCTGCCTTCACATCATCAATCAACCCATAGATAACACTATAGTAGCGAATATCTAGGCCTGCTTCATCCGCTTTACGTTTGGCAGCGGTATCAGCACGAACGTTGAAGCCTAATAATACCGCTTCGCTTGATTCAGCGAGTACCACATCCGATTCGGTGATTGGACCGACACCCGATGAGATGACTTTGACTTTAACTTCGTCCGTAGATAATTCATCAAGCGCGGTTAACAAGGCTTCTAGTGAACCTCGAACGTCAGTTTTAAGAATCAAATTAACGGAAGGCAGTTTGGCATCGCTCATTTGGTCAAACAAGTTTTCTAAGCGTGATTTGGCTTGGCGTTCAAGCACTTTTTCACGCTCACGATCTGCGCGATATTCTGCAACCTCGCGCGCACGTTTCTCATCTGAGACCACCATAAACTCGCTACCAGCTGCTGGCGTATCAGGCAGACCTAGGATTTCAACAGGGATAGAAGGACCCGCTGAGGTAATTTTTTGACCGTTTTCATTGGTCATAGCACGGACGCGTCCATAATATTCGCCAGCAAGTACCAAGTCACCTTGATTTAAAGTACCTTGTTTGACCAGTAGGCTGACCACTGCACCGCGTCCTTTTTCAAGACGTGATTCAATCACCACACCTTGCGCTGCACCGTCAGTAGCGACTTCAAGTTCCATCACTTCTGCCTGTAGGTTAATCACTTCAAGCAATTCATCGATACCTTGACCTGTTAACGCAGAGACTTTGACTACCGGTGTGTCACCGCCCCATTCTTCAGGAACGACTTCTTTGGTGGTCAGTTCGTTGAGGACGCGGTCTGGATCGGCACTGTCTTTATCCATCTTGTTGATAGCCACGATAATCGGGGTACCTGCGGCACGCGCATGGTCAATCGCTTCAGCCGTCTGCGGCATCATACCGTCATCAGCTGCGACCACTAACACCACGATATCCGTTGCTTTGGCACCGCGAGAGCGCATCGCGGTAAATGCGGCGTGACCTGGGGTGTCTAAGAAAGTAATAACACCTTGGTCAGTCTGCACATGATAAGCACCGATATGCTGAGTAATACCCCCTGCTTCGCCCGATGCCACTTTACTTGAACGGATCTTATCGAGCAGGGACGTTTTACCGTGGTCAACGTGACCCATGATGGTAACCACAGGCGGACGCGCTTGGACATTGCTACTTTTCTCGCCCACCGCCTCACGTAGTGAGTCTTCAACTTGCGTCGAACTCACAAGCACGGGGTTATGACCCATTTCTTCAACAAGTAGGGCAGCGGTTTCTTGGTCGATGGATTCGTTTTCACGGACCAACTCGCCCATTTTCATTAACATTTTGACGACTTCGCGTACTTTGATTGCCATTTTTTGGGCAAGTTCAGACACCACGATGGTCTCACCGATTTCAACGTTATGCACGATTTTCTCAACCGGTTTTTCAAATTTGTGTCTATTGGCTTGCGATGATTTTAAGCCGCGACTACGGTTCTTAATCTCTTGCTCACCTTCATCGTCACGGCGACGACGACGGTTTTTGTTGGCAGTGCTTGCGGTGCCGCGTTTAATTTCACGGCGTTCTTGTTCAAATGAGTCTTCAAGCGCTGCGCCCACCAAACCTTCTGCTAATGGTTCATCTTTTTTGACAACCATCGTAGTTTCAGTATCGGTTTCGCTATATTTACTCGCCATTTGGCGCATTTGCTCAAGGGTACGCTGCTGAGCTTCTTCAGCGGCTTTACGGCGATTTTCTGATTCGATTTGACGTAAGCGTTCTTCTTCTGCTTCACGCGCTTTGCGTTCACTATCCGATTCTTTTTTCGGCGCAGGTTTTTTGTCAGCTTTTTTGACTTCAATTGCAGCAGTTTTGTTGCCTTTTTTCACTACCACACTGGTGGTTGTGTGCTCTTTGGCAGCTTGACTACCACCACCTAAGTTAGCGCGCATGGCAGCTAAAGTGGCTTGTTGACGCGCTTCAGCGGCTTGTTTGGCTTTGTCTTTTTCAGCTTGTTCTTGGGCGGCTTTTTCTTTCGCCAAACGCGCTTTTTCTTCAGCTTCTTTGGCCGCTGCTTCACGCAACGCTAGTTCTTCAGCAATTTTATTGGGATTTGGTTTATCAAATACCATTTTTTTGCGTACTTCAACATTGACACTTTTGGCTTTACCAGAAGTGCCTGTCACCCGCGCAGTAGAAGTGGTTTTGCTTTTTAAGCTAATGCGAGGTTTGTCATTTTGACCATGACTTTGTTGTAAAAAGCTGACCAGTTTTTGTTGTTCGCTATCGGTGACGATGTCATTGTCACCGCGCGCAGACAGCCCTGCCTTGACCAGTTGATTATTAATTGCTTCAACGGTCTTTTTGGTCATTGCTGCAAGTTCTTTTACGGTTTTATCTGCCATTCATACACCTTTTTTAATTAAACCATGATTCACGGGCTTTCATAATGAGCTCACCTGCGGTCTTTTCATCAAGACCTTCGATATCTTGGATATCAAAGATGGCTTGTTCGGCAAGGTCGTCGACGGTGATGACGTCACGTTCGGCAAGCTTGTAGGCCCATGCTTGAGTCATGCCTTCAAGGTTTAGAAGCTCTTGGCTTGGCTCTTTAATATTTTGTTGTTTGACCAATTCATCGGCGATCACCGCCTCTTTGGCACGTTCTTGGATTGCGTCGATGGCGTCATCATCTAGCCCATCGATGTCGTAGAAAGTCTCAGCAGGGACATACGCAACTTCTTCAAGTGAGGTAAATCCAATATCCACCAAGGCTTGTGCCAAATCTTCATCGACTTCAAGACGTGTGTAGAATAGGTCGCGATACACTTTGGTTTCTGATTCTTGTTGTGCATTGTACTCGTCTTCGAGCATCATGTTAAGACGATAGCCTGTTAATTCTGATGCAAGGCGCACGTTTTGACCTTGTGAGCCAATCGCACGGGCCAACTGATCGTTAGTGGCAAAGATGATATCTGCAGTTTTGGTATCTTCATCAAGAATAATACGATCAACATCCGCAGGTTCCAAAGCGCTGATAATGTACTGCACCGCATCATCCGACCATACCACGACGTCGATACGCTCGCCCTCAAGCTCTTGTTGTACTGCTTGGATACGGGTGCCACGCATACCAATACAAGCACCGACAGGGTCGATACGATGGTCATTGGTTTTGACTGAAATCTTAGCACGTAAGCCAGGCTGACGCGCAACATCACGAATTTCAATGATTTGCTCAGCAATCTCTGGTACTTCTTTTTGCATGAGTGCCGTTAGCATTTGTGGTGAGGTACGAGACAATACGAGCTGAGCACCACGGTTATCGCGATTGACTTGCTCTAAAATCGCATTGATACGACCTTTGATGCGCAGCTGCTCACGGGGCAACATTTTATCGCGTGGTAGATAGCCTTCGACATTATCGCCCAAATCAATGATATAACCATCGCGCGCCGGTTTTTTGACTTCACCCGTAATCATCTCGCCGATACGATGTTCAAACGCATCTGCCACCAGTGAACGTTCAGCTTCACGGATTTTTTGAATGATGACTTGTTTGGCTTGGGTAGCAGCAATACGACCAAATTCAATGGATTCGATTTGTTCTTCTTTGACGTCGCCGATTTTCCACTCGTTTTCATCCAAATCGCTAATCGCTAGTTGACAGGCAGGCATTTCATGATCTTCATCTGCCACTACTGTCCAATAACGGTAAGTGTCATAGTCACCTGTTTTGCGATTGATATGCACGCGAACGGCAACTTCAGGCTGCTCACTATAAACTTTCTTTTTGGTCGATACCACTAAGGCTTGCTCAATCGCTTCAAAAATATCTTCAGGATTTAAGCCTTTTTCATTACTGACGGTTTCAACGACCGTTAAAATTTCTCGATTCATGTAATCACCTATAA
Organism: Moraxella sp. CTOTU48717; assembly: GCF_032057165.1. Classification (NCBI taxonomy): domain Bacteria; kingdom Pseudomonadati; phylum Pseudomonadota; class Gammaproteobacteria; order Moraxellales; family Moraxellaceae; genus Moraxella; species Moraxella sp. CTOTU48717. The sequence goes on from NZ_DAMBBC010000003.1 coordinate 93,168, forward strand.
TTTAAGTCATTCTAGACTTTATTCTTTAAAATCTTGCTTTTAGCTAGAAAAGAGTTAGCTAGAAGACATAGCGTAAAAAAGGCGTTAACCCCAAATTTAAAAGCTAAAATTGGTAGACCAAATTGGCTTTATCAATATTATCAAGCTCGATGGCTAAAAGTTGGTCATTGACTTGATCATTTTCAGTTTTGACCGTCAACTGGCGCTCGTCAATATTGACCAATTCGCCTGTTACTTTACGGCGCTTATCACTACCTTGTCCAATCGCATGAATCAATCGTAAACTGATTGTTTGCCCCACATAGTCATGCAGCTGCTCAGCAGAAAAAAACGCGCGGTCTAAACCAGGTGAAGACACCTCAAGTAGATACTCGCCTGCAATCGGGTCGTGTAAGTCTAACACACCACCGACTTGGTGGGTGACCGCAGCACAGTCTTCAATGGTGACTTGTTTGCCTTCGGCACGGTCTTCAGGTAGGGCTTCAATATAAATACGAAGAAGAGAGCGTCGACCTTGTGGTACAAACTCAATACCCCACAAGCTCACATCACAGGCAGTTACTGCTGGCTCAATGATTTGGGTCAGTTCAGCAACTTTCGTTGATAGTTTCATGATATCCTTTAGAGTTGATTATTAACATCTTTGTTGATTTTAAAAGCTAATTTTAAAAATTGGCACATTACTAAAACGCAACCGCTAATTTAGCAAAACTTAAGTTTTTTCGAAACCAACAGATACAAAAAAACCCACAAACTAATTGGTGGGCTTTTAAATCAATAAAAGTGTGTCTAAATTGATTTTTCTAGTAATGATACCAAAGCAATGCTACTAGAAAAGTGGTAGCGGGGGCTGGATTTGAACCAACGACCTTCGGGTTATGAGCCCGACGAGCTACCAGACTGCTCCACCCCGCAACAATTTAGAGAGCGTATTATAGAGTGAGATATTAACCTTGTCAATAGTTATTTAAAATTAATTTAGTTGGTGCGAATGGAGGGACTCGAACCCTCACACCTTGCGGCACTACCACCTCAAGGTAGCGTGTCTACCAATTCCACCACAATCGCAAAAAACCAAACTACTTTAACCAAGCTGTTTTTTAAATAACAACACTCTAAAATAGACGCTGTATTCTAGGTCAAAACTACCAATAACGCAACATTTTTTTTAATAACTTATTTGGCAGGTGTAGGGCTTGCAGGCGCAGTATTAGTCGCTAGGCTGGTATCAAGGGTACGACTAGATACCGATTGCTGTTTAGCAAATACTGCCAGTGTCATACTGGTGATAAAGAAAATTGCTGTTAAAACCGCCGTCAAGCGCGTTAAAAAATTGGCAGAGCCAGACGCACCAAATACGGTTGCCGAACCACCTGCACCAAATGAAGCCCCGGCATCGGCACCTTTACCATGTTGGACCAAAATCAGACCAATCATCGAAATCGCGACAATGATATGAACCACTAAAATTGCATTATACATACTTATCTCTACAAAACTTGATAGCACTGATGCCCAACAAGAACGCTGTCAGCGGCAAAAGTAAAAATTTTAAATGGGTGATATTTTACCTTAAATTTGGGCAAATGCTTGAATAATTTGTGTAAAGCCAGTCGCGTCAAGTGACGCCCCGCCTACCAACACCCCATTTACATTTGGGCATTGGGCGATTTCTGCAGCATTATCCGCTTTCACGCTGCCGCCATACAATATCGGTGTGGTCGCTAAAGAGGCATCGATGTCCGTTAAGGTGGTGTTGATAAAGGCATGAATGTTTTGTACTTCTTCTATCGTTGGGATTTTACCTGTACCAATTGCCCAAACGGGTTCATAAGCAATAATTAATCGCGATGCTAAGTTACCCAATTGGGTATTAGCAAATTCGGCGGCTAGTTGTTTAACCACCGTTAGTTGCGCTGATAGCACATCTTGGGTCTGATTTTGCTCATACTGGGCTTGTGTTTCACCGATACAAAAAACAACGGTTAAATCATGTGCAAAGGCATTGCGAATTTTTTGGATTAAACAAGTGTCATCTTCATTAAAATATTGACGGCGTTCTGAATGTCCGACTAAAACATAATTTACTTGAGCGTCCTTGAGCTGAGCACCCGAAACCTCCCCAGTAAACGCGCCTGTATCGGCGTGTTGTGCGCATAAGTTTTGCGCAGCTAGCCCGATGTTGCATGACCCATGTTGGATGGCTTGTTTTGTGGTCGATAAATGTATAAAACTTGGGGCGACAACCACGTTACAGCGTTGCAGTGCATCTGCGGGTAGCTGCTGCTGTAAATCGGTCATGAGGGCTGTGACAGTCAGCTGTGTGCTAGGATTCATTTTCCAATTAGCAATCACCCAAGAATTCTGCCAATTTGCTACATAATCAGATGCTTTCATAATGTCCCTGTCAATTGAGGTAAGTGGTTATCTATGAATTTGCAAAGTATAAATGTCAAGATAACATTAAAATATAAGTAACGCTATTTAACATATCATGATGTAAAACATCACCATTTAAAGATATCAAGATATGAAAATAGGAGTATTTAAAATATCAAGCGTAAAATGGTACGTATTATATAAGCAATTGCCGCGATTTGCCGAATAAATTATTGGGTCACGCAAGTGAGGGGTTTAAAGAAGGTATAAAGTATAAAACAGTTTTATGAAGGTTGATGGAGATAAAATGCGTTAAAAAAATATTTATCGTTGAATTCACGGATTTGTCGAGAATGATTTGTTAATATATAAATGAATAGTTTACACTAACAAACATTAGCCCATTTGAATCAATATTGAGGGAACGAGAAAAACAATGGCAGCATCACTTCCTGGTTTTGGTGGCATTGCGTCACGATTAGTGCATGAAGGACTAATTAGCGAAGCGTCAATGCAAAAAGTATTGGCAGAATCGCAGCAGCAAAAAATAAATTTAATCGCCTATGTGGTTGATAATAAGCTTGCGCAACCAGACGCGGTAGCGTGGGTGATTTCGCGAGAATTTGGCGATCCCCTCATTGATTTGGATGCCATCAATGTCAACTATATTCCAAAAGAAGCGGTTGATGAGAAAATTATTCGCGAATTTAATATTCTGCCGATTTTTCAACGAGGTAGTCGCTTATTTGTTGCCATGAGTGACCCGACGCGGGTAGATGCTTTAGACGCGCTGCGATTTGGTACAAGATTTACTGTAGAAACAGTGGTTGCCGAACACCATAAAATAAAATCACTCATCGAAAAAATCTTTACTACCACCAATTTAGCTGATTTTGATGATATGGAAGCGGTGGAGTTTGATGAAACCCGCGCCGATGACGACAATAGTGCCACCAGTCATTTAGATGTCAATGATGAAGCGCCTGTCGTCAAGTTCGTTAATGGGATGCTCATCAAAGCCATTACCATGGGCGCTTCAGACTTACACTTTGAACCCTATGAAAAATCTTATCGCGTGCGTTTTCGTATTGATGGGGTGTTACAAAAAATGGCAAATCCACCGACGCAGCTAGCGGGTAAAATTGCTGCCCGCCTGAAAGTCATGTCACAAATGGACATCTCTGAACGCCGCGTGCCGCAAGATGGTCGTATCAAATTAAAAATTTCCAAGGATAAGGCGATTGATTTTCGTGTCAACTCATTGCCAACCTTATTTGGTGAAAAAATCGTACTGCGTATTTTAGACCCATCATCAGCAATGCTAGGCATTGATGCACTCGGCTATGAGCCGGACCAAAAGCAGCTATTTATGGATGCGCTGGCAAAACCGCAAGGGATGTTATTGATTACCGGCCCTACTGGTTCGGGTAAAACCGTCTCCTTGTACACGGGTCTTAATATCTTAAACACAGTTGAGACCAATATTTCTACCGCAGAAGATCCCGTTGAAATTAACCTTGAAGGCATTAATCAGGTCAACGTGAACAATAAAGTTGGCTTGACCTTTGCCAGTGCGCTCAAATCATTCTTGCGTCAAGACCCTGATATTGTGATGGTCGGTGAGATTCGTGACTTGGAAACGGCGGAAATTGCAGTCAAAGCTGCCCAAACAGGGCATATGGTGCTGTCAACCTTGCATACCAACTCAGCGCCAGAAACCTTAACGCGTCTGCGGAATATGGGTGTGGCATCTTTTAACATTGCCACCTCAGTCAATTTGGTAATCGCACAGCGCTTAGCACGTCGCCTATGTAAATCCTGCAAAAAACCGACAGATGTACCAAAACATAGCTTGCTTGAAATGGGCTTTACTGAAGAAGATTTGGCAGATCCCAGCAATGTCATTTATGAGCCCGTTGGCTGCTCTGAATGCCGCGATGGCTATAAAGGACGTGTTGGTATTTATGAAGTGATGAAAGTAACACCAGAGATTGCGCGAATTATTATGGAAGACGGCAACGCTATTGAAATTAAAGACGCTGCCTTAAAGCAAGGGTTTAGGGATTTAAGGCGCTCTGGCATTTTAAAGGTCCTACAAGGCACGACCAGCATCCAAGAGATGTATCGTGTTACTAGCGAATAGGGCGTTTTTTATCCGTCTTTATTTAAGATTAGTTCAGATAGTAAGGGGTTAAGGGTATGGCAAAAGTCCAAACAGAAATGTTATTAGACTTTGTCTATGATGGGGTGAATCGCCGTGGCGAGAAAGTTAAAGGCGAAACCACCAGCCGCAATATTGAGCTGGCAAAGGCGCAACTACGTAAGCAGGGCATCCAAGTCAAGACGATTAAGAAAAAACCTAAGCCTATTTTTCAAATGAAAAAAAGCATCAAGGCAATCGATATTGCTATCTTTGTGCGGCAGTTGGCTACGATGATGAAAGCGGGCGTCCCCCTTACTCAGTCGTTTGAGATCGTTGCAGATGCGCTCGATAACCCCTCGATGAAAGAGTTGGTGCTTAGTGTCAAGTCAGAAGTGGAATCAGGAAGCACCTTTGCTGCAGCGCTGCGCAAACATCCCAGATATTTTGATGACCTATTTTGTTCATTGGTAGAGGCAGGTGAGCAGTCGGGCGCGCTTGAAACTATGCTTGAGCGTGTCGCGACGTACAAAGAAAAAAGCGAGCTACTAAAAGCAAAAATTAAAAAAGCCTTGAAATACCCGATTGCGGTTATCGTGGTTGCGATTATCGTTACCATTATTTTGCTGGTCAAAGTGGTACCGGTGTTTGCTGATTTATTCAATTCATTTGGCGCAGAGTTACCCGCGTTTACCCGAATGGTAGTCAGTATGTCGGAGTGGATGCAAAAATGGTGGTGGTTATTGCTATTTAGCATTGCAGGCGCTGTGGTTGGTTTTTCTGAAGCTAAAAAACGTAGTAAGCCCTTTAATGACTTTTTAGACCGAATTACCTTAAAATTACCAATCTTTGGCAATATTGCTTATCAAGCGGTGGTTGCCCGTTTTTCCCGTACCTTGTCTACCACTTTTGCCGCAGGTGTGCCGCTGATTGATGCGTTAGATTCAACCGCTGGGGCAACCAACAATGTGGTATTTTATAATGCCACGCAAAAAATTAAAGGCGATGTTGCGACGGGTCAACAGCTGCAGTTTGCGATGCGTTCTACCAATCTTTTCCCCAGTATGGCTATCCAAATGGTCGGTATTGGTGAGGAGTCAGGTAGTCTAGAGGAGATGCTTGATAAAGTGGCGACTTATTATGAAAATGAAGTAGACAACGCCGTAGATGGGTTAACAAGTCTGATGGAACCGATGATTATGGCTATTTTGGGGGTGCTGGTAGGGGGTCTGGTGATTGCCATGTATCTACCAATTTTCCAAATGGGCTCGGTGGTGGGCTAAATACGATGGGGATTTTTTCAGATTTTATGTTGTTGTTACAACAGTCACAATGGCTGACGTTGATTATCGTAGCTTTATTGGGATTATGCGTGGGCAGTTTTCTCAATGTGGTGATTTATCGCACGCCTTTGATGATGGAGCAGCAGTGGAAGAACGAATGCCAGCTATTGCTCCATCCAGAAACCATTGTTGACCATCATGAATCCATTACCTTAAGCCGTCCTGCTTCTCGTTGCCCGCATTGTGGGCATTCAATACGTTGGTTTGAAAATATGCCTGTTATTAGCTGGCTACTGCTAAAAGGAAAATGTAGTCAGTGTCATCACGCCATTAGTTATCGTTATCCGCTTGTAGAAATCATCACCGCTATTTTGTCTGTACTGGTGGTGATGAAATTTGGTGTTACTTGGCAAGCGCTGGCAGGATTAGCACTCACATGGACATTAGTGGCTTTGACAGGCATTGATTTTGATACCCAATTGTTGCCTGACCGATTTACATTGCCGTTAGCGGGATTAGGATTATTCGTCAATGCCTTTGGCTTGTTTGTCAGTCCCACAGCGGCTATTTTTGGCTATGTGTTTGGGTTTTTATGCTTGTGGATTGTCTATCAACTGTTTTTGCTGATTACGGGCAAGCACGGGATGGGGCATGGCGATTTTAAATTATTAGCGGCTTTGGGGGCTTGGCTAGGGCCTTTGATGCTACCCTTAATTGTGCTTTTATCTGCGTTTGTCGGCTCGGTTGTGGGTGTAATATTGATGAAGCGCTCAGGTGAAAGCAAACCTTTTGCTTTTGGACCCTATATCGCCATTGCTGGCATGATAGCCCTGTTGTATGGGCAATCAATAATGTCGTGGTATCTAGGCAAAATGTCGTGAAGTCATTTATGGGTCAATTATCCGTGAATCAAGGAGGGATTGCGATGTTGGTAGTGGGGCTTACAGGTGGCATCGGTAGCGGCAAATCACAAGTGAGCCGTTGGTTTGCTGAGCATGGAATTGTTATTATTGATGCCGATGTATTGGCACGTGAAGTCGTTGCCAAAGGTTCGCCAACGCTAAAAAAAATTGTCGCCAAATTTGGTGACTGGGTGATTGATGAGGCAGGTGAGCTTAATCGCCGTGCTATGCGAGAGCATGTATTTGGCAGTGCGCAAGCGTTAATGGATTTGGAACAAATCACCCATCCTGCCATTCGCAGCCGTGCCAAAGAATTACTAAGAGCTGCCCAGTCGCCCTATGTAATTTTGGTAGCACCCTTACTGCTAGAAGCCTCCGAAGCAGGATTAGCCAATCTGTGTGAGCGAGTATTGGTGGTCGATAGTCATGAGTCCTTGCAGATTGAGCGCGCCAGTCAGCGTGATGGTCAAACACCTGAACGTATTCAAAATATTATGGCAAATCAACTGTCGCGTCATGATAGGCTCAGACAAGCCGATGACATTGTCGACAACAATGGTAGCTTAGACGATTTGTATTTAAAACTTGAACAGTTGCACCAAAAATATTTGGCAATGGCAGGGGTTAATTAGCTTTAACGATAACAAGCCGTCTGATAAAGACGGCTGTTGAGATTGCGACAAGTTAAATTATGATTTTACCGACGAGCGTTGACGAATCGCAGTCAGTGTATCATCAACTAATAAATCACCGTTCAAAAATACATCTTGCAACAAATTATTTTGCTCAGCAAGCTCATCTTCACGCAGCGTCATATAACTACCCTGATGTTTGACCAAGGCTAAACGCCCGCGTTTGCTGCGTTTACTCACACTGGTAATTGGGTCTTTATACACATCTCGCCAAAAACCGTCCACCCGTGCGCTGCTGGTCTTCATCGCAAAATTCAAAGTATCGCGGTTGACTTGTTGCAGTAGCCCGCCACCCATACCAAAGGTAATATTGTCACTACTAAAGCCTGCTTTAATCACCGCATCAATAATCTTACCCATGCTGGTGGGATTAATACCATCCCCTTGGATGAGTCGCACATAGCTCGGCAGTAATTTATAGCCTTTTGAGTTGGTGGTGGTACCAAATTTTGCTGCAAGGCGCTGCAGGGCTTCACGCACCACTTTAATCGGATCGCCACTATCAGGACGAATGACCAACGTGCCGCCTGTTTGCGCTACTTTTTCTTTTAGCTCACCGCCCCAAATATTATCAATGGCATTCCATAAATCGTAACTATCACTCACCACCGCAAAGGTTTTACCTTCACCGCCAAATTTGGCAATCATATTGCCATAGGCATCCGCCTCATGCTCACGACCCCAAGTGGTCATGGTGCTATGTTCTGCTGCGGGAATGGAAAAAGCCGTCATGTCATTTTGCATACCATACCAACGATTGGCAGCCACAATCGCGCTTAAGGTATCCGTACCGGAAAAATTTACCAAGTGGGCAAGAGCGCCAATCGCAGCCGATTCAAGGCTAGACACCCCACGGGCGCCAAAATCATGCAATTTAAACGGTAGATTATTCAAGTTATCGGCCGATTTTTCCAAGCCTGCTTTGATGATTTGTTTACAATAATAAGAAAGGCTTGCCACAGTGCTAGGATACCAAATAGCGCGCAATAGCGTGGTTTCGATATAGCTCGTCAACCAGTAAAACTCAGGGTCGGTATTCACCACCTGACACAATACTTGACCCGTTGGTACCACCATGCCTTCTGGTATCGCTTGAATGCGCAGCGGTAATAGACCGCCATGTTTGGCGACTAATTGTCGCCAGCCTGCTTCATTAAACGGTACGCCATGAGCCGCAAGTAGCACTTTGGCTTCGTCTATATCAGCGTGAGTAATGGGTTTGGTAAGATACTGTTTTAAAAAAGCTTGTAGACCAAAAAATAGCACATTTTCAAAGTTACTATTGCCGCCACGCGCTTCAATATAGCTAGATACATACTCGGTGTTTGGCGGATATTGCAGCCAATGCGACGTCTTATAGCTATCGGTATTTAAAATAAAATTGTCAAAATTTTGACTAAACATCACAGAACTCCTCTGGTGATTGCTTGCGCAGGTTAAAACCAAACCGTCTATCAGTTTGGCGGGAAAAAATCAGAGACCGACCATTTTGCAAATAATGGCATAATGGTCTTCAAACAGTTTATCGGCTCTTAATTCAGCCAAGGGTAGCCAAAACGCTTTTTTGGCATCATCGCCACCTTTCACCGACGGTAAGCCTTTGGGGTCATTTTTGAGCATAAAGTAAAACGCTTGGGTGATGGTACGACCACGAGCCGAGCGATACGGGTCATCAAAGGTATGTTGACTATGGCGCGAACCGCGCAGAACCGCTTCAGGCACTTTTAACCGTGTCTCCTCACGTAGCTCACGAATACAGGCGTCAAATAGCGTCTCTTTAGGGTCAATAAAGCCACCAGGCAATGCCCATAGCCCTTGACCTGGCATACCACGACGCTCCACCAATAAAATGTGTCCTGATTGAATGACCACGGCATCAACCGTCATAAAGGTGGGTGGATAGGGGCTTGATTCCCATTGTTTTTTGTATTTATCGATGAAGCCAGCCTCATCGTGTAGGCGTTTAAATGCTTCGGTCTTTTTAAATGCCTTCATGACATCGGTTGTCGATTGCGGTACCGCGTCGGTTAGCGGATCGGCACCCAGCAAAAAGCCTTCGCGAATTGGCGTGGCAGACAACTCATGAAAATTGGGCACAGCCACTGACTGCCAATTTGGAAAAAGTGACAAGTAATATGATGAGCTGTCTTTTGAATGTCCAATTAGACCAATATTGGCGTTTAAATCGCCGGTAACCGACTTCACGCACTGCTGCACGTATTGAAGCCATTTTGTGTCATTGTATAAGGCATCATCCAAACCGACACAATGGATGCGTTTGGTATCTTTTTTGTCAAAGGCGCCCAAAATCATTTGGCTACGTGCTTCGACACTAAAGCTATTGCGGATACTACTTGGCAAATTGGCAGAGCCAATGAGCATAATCACATTTTCAGCAAGCTTTAATGCTTCATCGACAACCGATTTATGACCTAAATGAAACGGCTGAAAACGCCCGATAAATACCAAATAATCATATTGATAACCTTTTTTATTTTTGGGTGTGCTAAAACGCCCTTTATCCTCGTTAAAGTCGTTTTTAGTAACCGTGATAGTGTCAGTCGTGTTATTTGGCATGACGCAAACTCCTTGCGAATGATAACGCCCTCGGTCTATCCAATAGCGTTTTGGTGATAAAGTTCGGTGATAAAGCATGTTTTTTTAACTATCTTGCCTAAACTTTCAACCAATGCCAAGTTATTTTTGGTTAAAGATTTTTGGTTAAAGATAATGGCTAGATTCAATTTTTAGCTTGACTAAAAAATATTGTGACGACCCTTGATAAGCCAAACAACGACCCCCAATAAAATCCGAGTAAATTACTCAAGTTTATGCTAAAATATGGGTAAAAATTGATGACAAGTTAGGGTGACATATGAGCGATACAGAAAAAAGCACAAATATCAAAATTACCGATTCAGCGCAAGGGTATCTGACTGAGTTGTTGGCAAAACAAAATACTGACGGCATCGGCGTACGTATTTTTGTTGAACATCCAGGCACGCCGCGAGCAGAATGCTGTATGTCATACAGCCAGCCAGATGAACACAATCCTGATGATTTAAAATTGGATTATGAGACATTCACTGCTTATATAGACACCCCATCTATTCCTTATCTTGAAGATGCGGTGATTGATTACAATAAAGACCGTTTTGGCGGTCAATTGACATTTCGTGCGCCCAACTCAAAAGTGCCAAAACTGGGTGAAAATGCGAGCCTAGAGGAGCGTATCAATTACGTGTTGTCTTCGGAAATCAATCCAAATCTAGCGGCGCATGGGGGTAACGTGCAATTGGTGGATTTGGTACATGAAGAAGGGGTTGGTATCACCGCAGTGCTTAAATTTGGCGGCGGCTGTCAGGGCTGCTCTGCAGTTGATATGACGCTAAAACAAGGGGTTGAAGTCTCGCTAAAACAGCAAATACCAGAATTAACCCAAGTGATTGATGAGACCGACCATACGTATACTGCCAATGCGTTTTATAAGTAAGGTGAAGTGATTAGCAAGTTATAGTTAAATGAAAAGGGCGTTGCAAAACGTCCTTTTTTATTGATTAACATCTAATAATAAAAAACCCAGTGTAACACTGGGTTTTGGTTCGAAGCATTTTTGAAGCATTGGCTTAGTCGCGGTCTTCAACAGCCACAAAATCACGCTGGGTATAGCCAGTATATAACTGACGTGGACGACCGATTTTGTAAGGTGCAGAGTGCATTTCTAACCAGTGGCTGATCCAACCAGAAGTACGTGCTAAAGCAAAGATTACGGTAAACATAGAGGTTGGAATACCGATGGCTTTTAGGATGATACCTGAGTAGAAGTCAACATTTGGATATAGGTTACGCTCTTTAAAGTACGGGTCATTCAAGGCGATTTGTTCAAGTTTCATCGCTAGTTCAAGTTGTGGATCTTTGATGCCAAGCTCGCCTAATACTTCGTCACAAGTTTCTTTCATCACTTTGGCGCGTGGGTCAAAGTTTTTATAAACACGGTGACCAAAGCCCATTAATTTCACTTCTTTACGTTTGACTTTTTCCATGAATTCGTCAACGTTGTCTACGCTGCCGATTTCATCAAGCATTTTAAGTACAGCTTCGTTGGCGCCACCGTGTGCAGGTCCCCAAAGAGCCGCAATACCTGCCGCAATACAAGCGTATGGGTTAGCGCCCGTAGAGCCTGCTAGACGTACAGTTGAGGTCGAGGCATTTTGTTCGTGGTCAGCATGTAAGGTAAAGATTTTATCCATCGCTTTTGCCAGGATTGGATTGACTTGATAGTTGACATCCGCTGGGGTTGCAAACATCATGTGTAAGAAGTTTTCAGCGTAGTTTAAATCATTACGCGGATACATAAATGGTTGACCATTGCTATATTTGTAGCACATGGCGGCGATGGTAGGGACTTTTGCAATCAAGCGAATCGCGGTGATTTCACGATGGTCTTGTTTGCTGACATCAAGATTGTTGTGGTAGAACGCAGATAATGCACCCATCACACCAACCATAATCGCCATCGGATGAGCGTCACGGCGGAAACCTTCAAAGAAACGACGTAATTGGTCATTCACCATTGAATGTTTACGAACTTTTTCGTAGAAGTCAGCTTTTTGCTCAGCATTGGGTAGTTCACCATGAATGAGTGCATACGCAACTTCTAAGTATTCTGCTTTATCAGCTAATTGGTCAATTGGGTAACCACGGTGTAATAAGATACCTTTGTCACCATCAATGAAGGTGATTTTTGATTCAGTGGAAGCGGTTGACATGAAACCTGGATCGTATGTCCAAAAACCAGCTTGGGGTACGGCCTTAATATCGAGTACAGGATCGCCTAATGTTCCTTCAATGATAGGAAGCTCATAGTCCTGGCCATTGACGTGCAAGGTTGCAATATTGTCTTTCTCTGACATAAAATCCTCTCAGACGTGTAAAAAAAAGAAGACCTATACTTGCTCAAATGCATTGGCGCAATGACAAGGATAGGTGACTGCCCCGCCACACAGAGACGTGCAGGGCGACTTTAATAGCGAAAAAATAGCGAAAACCCAAAACTAAAACATATCTATATTAACAGCATTTTTGCCAAAAATGAAAGTAAATTTACGCCTTACGCGTACAAACAGTTAGTTATAATTAACAGGAGTTAGCTAAAACTATGCTCTCTGCTACTGACATTCTATCAACCCTTGATACGGTTAACTATCTAGAAGAGTGGGTGGCAAAACGCTGAATCTTATCAAATTATTTCTGAATTTTAATAGTGCGCTACAGTGGTTTGATAAAAGATGGTTTTTTTTCTGTTTTTGTTTGTATTTGTAATCAAAGACTCTTATAATTATAAAAATTTTACTGGTGGCTAGCTTTGTATTATTAATATTTGCTAAACATAATTTACTTTTTAGCTTTGTGATTTAACAAAATTAAAAAGTAAATTGTGGGTGGCTTTTTGTCGATTATTAGTTTGTAATTTATTAGTTTTTAATTGTGAGATACGATTAGGTTTGCGGCTAATAACTATTTATTATGTGAATAATCCAAAGTACGCTAGCTATTCCTTATCTTCGATTTACCTGTTTTTTTGACAGGCTATGTGATTCATCAAACCCTGCAAGTGATTTGAAGTTCGTGCTTGATATTTTGGATATTGGCATAGCGATAACACAGGTAAGTTATAACTGCGAATAAAGGATGCCCGCTGTGAAAAGCAACCGACCGATTGACCTTCCTTTAAGCCAAGTAATTAATGTTAATTCAAAAAACCCAATTGCTTTGGCTTCAATTACCCACCGTGTTTCTGGTGTGGTGCTATTTCTCCTAATTCCTGTGATGTTATGGATTTTTCAAACGTCGCTTGCCAGTGCTGAAGGCTTTGCAGATATTTTCACCAACCCATTGGTGAAGTTTTTGGCTTGGATCTTTGTGGCTGCATTAGGCTACCATTTTGTGATGGGTTTCAAACATTTATTTGCCGACATGGGCATGAATGAAGAATTAAACAGTGGTCGCACTGCGACATTCATTGGCTTTGTACTTGCAGCGCTTTGGGTTGTGGGTTCATTTGTATGGGTGATGTTCTAATGAAAAGTGCAACAGGTTTAACAGGCTCAGGCTCTCGCGATTGGGTGGTACAACGTATTAGTGCGGTTGTATTGGCAGTTTATTCATTGGTGATGTTGGGCTGGTTCTTAACCCACCAACCAACGTTTGAATTATGGCAAGGCTTTATGCTAAGCCTACCGATGCGCTTATTTACGCTATTGATGATACTAGCATTAGTGGGTCATGCGTGGGTAGGGATGTGGACTGTATTAACAGACTACGTTAAGTCAAATGGTTTACGTTTTGTGCTGCAATCTGCCATGATTCTTGCAGTCTTGGTTTATTTATTTTGGGGCGTGATGATTTTCTTCTAAACATCCTGTTAGATAAATTTTGTTAACGTATTTATCGATTTCTACCTCAGGGCTTTTAAGCATTTATGGGGATAAAATCGAACCATCATTTAGGAAATTAAAGCAATGGCAACAAAACAAGACAACACCATTAGCAATATTCAAACCTTAACCTTCGATGCGGTTATCGTTGGCGGCGGTGGCTCTGGTATGCGTGCGTCGTTACAATTGGCGCGTGGCGGTATGAATGTTGCGGTATTAACCAAAGTGTTCCCAACGCGTTCTCACACGGTTGCTGCGCAAGGTGGTATTGGCGCAAGTTTGGGTAACATGAGTGATGATAACTGGCACTTTCACTTTTATGACACCATCAAAGGTTCTGACTGGTTAGGTGACCAAGACGCCATCGAATACATGTGCCGTGAAGCACCAAAAGTAGTCTATGAACTTGAGCATATGGGTATGCCATTTGACCGTAACGCGGATGGTACGATTTATCAGCGTCCCTTTGGTGGTCATACTGCCAACTATGGTGAAAAAGCGGTACAACGTGCGTGTGCGGCAGCTGACCGTACAGGTCATGCATTATTGCATACCTTATATCAAAAAAATCTTGAGCAAGGTACAGAGTTTTTTATCGAGTGGATTGCGCTAGATTTGGTCAAAGATAGCAAAGGCGACATTAACGGCGTTATCGCGCTGGAGCAAGAAACAGGTCGTGTTGCGGTATTTCAAGCAAAAACAACTGTCCTAGCAACGGGGGGTGCAGGTCGTATTTTCGCTGCATCTACTAATGCCTTTATTAACACCGGTGACGGTCTAGGTATGGCAGTGCGTGCCGGTATTCCACTACAAGATATGGAATTTTGGCAATTTCACCCAACAGGCGTCGCAGGTGCGGGCGTATTATTGACCGAAGGTTGTCGTGGTGAAGGTGCGTTACTTCGTAATAAAGATGGCGAAGCCTTTATGGAGCGTTATGCACCAACCCTAAAAGATTTGGCACCGCGTGACTTTGTATCACGTTCAATGGACCAAGAGATCAAAGAAGGTCGTGGTTGTGGTCCACAGGGTGATTACGTAGTACTTGATATGACGCACTTAGGTGTGGATACCATCATGAAGCGTTTACCATCGGTTTATGAAATTGGTAAAAACTTCGCGAACGTTGATATTACCAAAGAGCCAATCCCAGTTGTACCGACTATCCATTACCAAATGGGCGGCATCCCGACCAATATTCATGGTCAGGTTGTCATGCCAGATCTTGAGGCAGGTACGGATGCGGAAGGTTTATACGCCCAGCAAAAAATCGTGAAAGGCTTATATGCAATCGGCGAATGTTCATGTGTATCCGTTCACGGCGCCAACCGTCTAGGTACAAACTCACTACTCGACTTGGTAGTATTTGGTCGTGCAGCGGGTCAGCATATCATTGATGAGTTCCACGCCGCTGACCGTCATGACTATGAGCCACTATCACCGCGTGTTCTTGACAAAACCTTGGCGCGTTTGAATGTGTTACAGCAATCTACGCAAGGTCTCAATGCGCAAGATGTGGCTGACGAAATCCGTCGTACCATGCAGCAACATGCAGGTGTATTCCGTACCCAAGCGTCAATGAATGAAGGCGTACAAAAAATCTTGGCACTTGAAAGTAAGGTCAATAGTCTTCACCTAGCTGATAAATCGCAAGTGTTTAATACCGCCCGTATTGAAGCGCTTGAAGTGGCGAATCTCTATGAAGTTGCCAAAGCGACAATGATTTCAGCTTCCCTGCGTCAAGAATGTCGTGGCGCGCACACCGTCGTTGACTACGAACGTGCGGCAGATGATTCGTATGCGCCGCTTGGTCGTAATGACCACGAATGGATGAAACATACCCTTTGGTTCTCTGAAGGTAACCGTGTTATCTATAAACCTGTTCGTAAGAGCCCACTGACTGTAGACTATGTTGAGCCAAAAGTGCGTACATTCTAATTAATATTTTTTGGTCTTTGCAAACTGTTGTAAAGACCCTATAAACCAATACCATAAACGTGTGGAGTTTAGCATTATGAGCAGAGGTACTCGCACCATCGAGATTTTCCGCTACGATCCAGATAAAGACGCAGCACCCCGTATGCAGACATACCAAATTGAGCTTTTAGACTCTGACCGTATGTTATTAGACGTACTTGTCCGTTTGAAAAAAATGGACGAAACCATCAGTTTCCGCCGTTCGTGTCGCGAAGGTATTTGTGGCTCTGACGGTATGAACATCAATGGTAAAAACGGTCTATCATGTCTTATTAACATGAACACGCTACCACAAAAAATTACTTTACGCCCGCTACCTGGTTTACCTGTGGTGCGCGACTTAGTGGTAGATATGAACCAATTCTATGAGCAATATGAAAAAGTTCATCCTTACTTGATCAATGACCAGCCAGCACCACCGACTGAACGTCTACAATCACCTGAAGACCGCGAAAAGTTAAACGGTCTATATGAATGTATTTTATGTGCGTGTTGTTCAACCAGCTGTCCATCATTCTGGTGGAACCCAGATAAGTTCTTAGGTCCATCAGCCTTGTTGAATGGCTACCGCTTTGTGGCAGATAGCCGTGATACTAGCACACAGGAGCGTTTAGCACGTTTAGACGACCCATTTAGCTTGTTCCGTTGCCGTGGCATCATGAACTGTGTGTCGGTTTGTCCAAAAGGCTTGAATCCTACCAAAGCGATTGGTCACTTACGTAACATGCTGTTAGACCAAGCAGGTTAGTACCACAGTTTGGTGACAAAAAAGCTCTGTATCGACAGGGCTTTTTTTATTGAGATGTGATAAATTCATAGTAATTGGCTATCTATTAATTAAAGTAATAAATCATATCCCAATATCATAATATTTTTTATACCTTTTCAGCCTAATGAATGAGATAAATTATCATGAATTTTGTATAATATACGATAGGTATCTATAGGGAATATTCATTTAGATTTTCTAAGGAAGGAGAAAACTAACTTTCACATTACTCTTCTTTTACTACCATTTGATAGCTATTTCTCCACACGCCAAGCGGCGTGAGTTGCTATATTTAGTAAATGAATGGTAACTATTACCTTAACAAAATTTTTTGTTAATTATAAAAATGCTAGGCTATTCCCTAAAATTTTTATTTCCACCTTTAAATACTACAGTAGAAAGAATCATGGCTAACCAAAACCAAACTTCTGTCTCATCTGCTCAGTTTACTGAACTGTCAGCAGATAACGCAGTCTATCTTGAATCACTCTATGAACAGTATCTTCAAGATCCACAAAGCGTTGATGAAAAATACATTCCTTATTTTGCGCAGTTTGCCAAAGATGATGATAAAAACGCCCTTCACCATACTATCCAAGACCAATTTTTGCTATTAGCTCGCAACACCACTGCCCACAAAGTTACCGGTCAATCAGCGGCAGGCACCGTCAGCCCTTCTGAAATTCGCGAATTTGCGGACAACCAAATGGGCGTGCAAAAACTGATTACCAGTTACCGCCGTCGTGGTCATCGTATTGCTAATCTAGATCCTTTAGGACTCATGCCACGTCCAGAAGTTGAAGAATTGACTTTGGCGTATTATGGTCTTTCTGAAGCGGATTTAGACACTGTATACCCTGTCAGTGACCTAAATATCGGTAAAGAAAAAGCCACACTGCGTGAAATTATCCAAGTGTTAGAGCGAGTTTATTGTAGCAGCATCGGTGCAGAATATTTCCATGTGACCACCGCCAAAGAAAAACGCTGGATTGAAAAATACCTTGAACAAAATCTTGGCTATGTCAAATTTGACAACGAAAAACGTAAATCTATCCTTGAGCGTTTGACAGCAGCGGAAGGGTTAGAAAAATACTTAGCGCGTAAATATACCGGTGTGAAACGTTTTGGTCTTGAGGGTGGCGAGAGCTTTATCCCGATGGTCAATGAGATAATTCAGCGTGCGGGTGAAAACGGTACCAAAGAAATGGTTATCGGTATGGCACACCGTGGGCGTTTAAATTTATTAGTGAATATCTTAGGTAAAAACCCTAAAGATTTGTTTGATGAGTTTGATGGTAAAAAACAACCGACCGTGGGTTCAGGTGACGTAAAATACCACAATGGTTATTCATCTAACGTAATGACACCGGGCGGCGAAGCACACTTAGCCTTGGCATTTAACCCCTCGCATCTTGAGATTGTATCGCCTGTATTGATTGGTTCAGTGCGTGCCCGCCAAGTACGCCGTCAAGATAAGACGGGTGATGCCGTTTTGCCAATCGTGGTACACGGTGACGCCGCGTTCGCCGGTCAAGGTGTCAACCAAGAAACCTTCCAAATGTCACAAACCCGTGCCTACTCAACAGGTGGTACGCTGCATATTATTATCAATAACCAAGTGGGTTTTACCACCAGCCGCTTAGAAGATGCGCGTTCAACTGAATACTGTACCGACATCGCCAAGATGGTACACGCACCGATTTTTCATGTAAACGGTGACGATCCAGAAGCCGTGGTATTTATGGCACAGCTTGCCCACGACTATCGCCAAACTTTCCATAAAGATATCGTGATTGATATGTACTGTTACCGTCGTAACGGTCACAATGAAGCGGATGAGCCTTCCGCCACTCAGCCACTTATGTATTCGGTCATCAAAAAACTGCCAAGTACTCGTGAGCTATTTGCCAATAAATTGGTTGCTGAAGGCGTTATTAGCAAAGCTGAAAGTGTGGCATTTGAAGATGACTACCGTGAGTCACTCGATAAAGGCGAATATGTTGCTAGCGCACTCGTGCGTGAGCCAAATAAAACGCTGTATGTAGATTGGACACCCTATATTGGTCATAAGCTTGAAGACAATTGGGATACGAGCGTTGATATCAATCAATTAAAAGCTTATGGTGAAAAAATGGCGCAAATGCCGGAAGGCTATGAGCTACAACGCCAAGTGCAAAAAGTGGTTGAACAGCGCAAAGCCATGCAAACCGGTCAAGAGCCATTGAACTGGGGTGCAGCAGAAACCTTGGCTTATGCGTCACTGGTCGAAGAAGGCTATCCTGTCCGTATTACGGGTGAAGACGTGGGTCGTGGTACTTTCTCACATCGCCATTCAGAAATTTTCAACATGAAAGACGGCAGTATGTATGTCCCACTTGCCAACATGAGCCCTAACCAAGCACGCTTTGACACCTTTAACTCATTGTTGTCAGAAGAAGCAGTGTTGGCGTTTGAATATGGTTACGCAACGACGGTACCTAATGCGCTAGTGATCTGGGAGGCGCAGTTTGGTGACTTTGTCAATGGGGCACAAGTGGTCATTGACCAATTTATTTCTTCAGGTGAAACCAAATGGCAACGTCTATGTGGTCTGACCATGCTGTTACCACACGGCTATGAAGGTCAAGGTCCTGAGCACTCATCAGCGCGCCTAGAGCGTTTTTTGCAGCTATGTGCCGAAGACAACATGCAAGTGATGACCCCAACTACACCTGCACAGATTTTCCATGCCCTGCGTCGACAAGTGGTTCGCCCAGCGCGTAAACCGCTGATTGTGATGTCACCAAAATCACTGCTACGTCATAAATTGGCAGTGTCAACGCTTGAAGAGCTTGCGCAAGGTCAGTTCCAAACCGTGATTCCAGAGATTGACCAACTTGATAATAACCAAGTGACGCGTTTAGTGTTGTGTGGCGGTAAAGTATATTATGACTTGCTTGAAAAACGTCGTGAATTGGGTCTCAACCATGTGGCGATTGTACGTATCGAGCAGCTTTATCCATTACCTGAAGCGCGTATTTTGGAAGAAGTGGCAAAATATCCAAACCTTGAAGGCATTGTCTGGACACAAGAAGAGCCACGTAACCAAGGTGCTTGGTACTATCTAGCACCGCACTTATTCCGTTTGATTGCACCGCCAAAACCCGCGACTCGTCCGACTAAAGCCTACTTGCTTGAGCCAGTAGCTCGCCCTTCATCAGCAGCACCTGCCGCAGGTTCGATGCAAATGCACGTTGCCCAACAACAAAAAGTTATCAACGAAGCATTGGGTTTGCCAAAGAATGAAGATTCAACCGAAGATAAGCTAGAAGCTAAAGCGGAAATCGCAGAAAAACAAGCGACTGACTAAGCGTTTTAAAGGATTAGTACTTAATAGATGCGTACTAATCCTTCTTGGTTTTTGGTATAGGCAATTGCGCCGAGTGCTAAGACAACAATGAATTTAACCCATTAAAAATGAAAGAATGTGAAATTAACTAGGAGTTTTCCATGAGTGAGATTAAAGTCCCCGTTTTCCCAGAATCCGTTGCTGACGGTACAATTGTTGCTTGGAATTTTAATGAAGGCGATCAAGTAAGCCGTGACGCTGTATTGTGTGAAATCGAAACCGATAAAGTTGTGATGGAAGTGGTGGCACAAGCTGACGGCGTGCTTAGCAAAATTCTCAAACAAGTTGATGACACAGTGCTTTCTGCTGAAGTCATCGGTGAGCTGACTGAAGGCGCAACCGCGGCTGCACCAGCAAGCCAACCTGCTGAAACCCAAGCACCGGCTGCCCAAGCTGAAGCCGCGCCTGCAGCTGCACAACAAGCGCCTACCGCTCAAGCGACTGCTGAAGCAGATTATAAAGACCAAAGTCCAGCGGTTCGTAAAGCAGCGAATACCACAGGCGTCAATCCTGCAGATGTTGAAGGTTCAGGTCGTGGCGGTCGTGTGACTAAAGAAGACATGGCAAACCCAACCTTGAAAGCCAACAATGCAATTAAAGCAGACAACGGTCAAGTGGTTGCCAATGCCGTCGGTCAACGGGCAGACAAACGTGTGCCAATGACACGTTTACGCGCCCGTGTTGCTGAGCGTCTGTTAGCCGCTACCCAAGAAACTGCGATGTTGACCACGTTTAACGAAGTGAACATGAAACCTATCATGGACTTACGTAGTGAGTTCAAAGAGCGTTTTGAAAAACGTCACGGTGTAAAACTAGGTTTTATGTCATTGTTTGTAAAAGCTGCTACTGAAGCGTTAAAACGTTTTCCAGCGGTAAATGCCTCTATTGATGGCAGCGATATCGTTTATCATGGTTATTATGATGTGGGTGTTGCGGTATCTAGCGACCGTGGTCTTGTGGTGCCGGTATTACGTGACACTGATCAAATGGGTATGGCAGATATCGAACGTGCGATTGGTAACTATGCATCAAAAGCGCGTGAAGGTAAATTAGGCATTGAAGACATGACGGGTGGTACATTCACCATTACCAATGGTGGGGTATTTGGTTCATTGATGTCAACCCCAATCATCAATCCACCACAAACAGCGATTTTGGGTATGCATGCGACAAAAGAACGCCCAATGGCTGTTAATGGTGAAGTAGTAATTCTACCTATGATGTACTTGGCATTGTCGTATGACCATCGTTTAATTGATGGTAAAGAAGCCGTACAATTCTTGGTCACTATCAAAGAATTGGTTGAAAACCCAGCGATGCTACTTCTCGATTTATAATGAAAAAAGCCTGTATTGGCAAAGGTTGATACAGGCTTTTTTGTTTAACAACTTTAACAATAACAACTCAAATTTTTGGTGAAGATTATGAAAGAAAGCTATGATTTGGTAATTATCGGTGGTGGCCCTGGTGGCTACGAAGCCGCAATCCGTGCAGGCCAATTGGGTATGAGCGTGGCTTGTATCGAAAAACGTATTAATAAAGGCGAGCCAGCGTTAGGCGGTACTTGTTTGAACGTCGGTTGTATTCCTTCAAAAGCATTGCTAGACAGTTCACATCGTTATGAAGCAACCAAACATGATTTAGCCGACCACGGTATCACCACAGGTGAAGTGGCGATTGACATCAGCAAAATGTTAAGTCGTAAAGACGCTATCGTTAAACAATTAACCGGTGGTGTGGCTGCATTGTTAAAAGGTAATGGTGCTGACTGGCTGCAAGGTACAGGTAAATTACTTGATGGTAAAGGTGCGGATAAACAAGTTGAATTTACCCCATTAGATGGTTCTGCGCCTACCACTATTACCGCTAAAAATGTGATTTTAGCGTCTGGTTCTGTGCCCATTGATATCCCTGTTGCCCCGATTGATAACGAATATATCGTTGATTCAACCGGTGCGTTAGACTTTACCGAAGTGCCTGCGCGTCTAGGCGTCATTGGTGGGGGTGTAATCGGTCTTGAACTGGGTTCGGTATGGCGTCGTTTGGGTAGTGAAGTGGTGGTATTTGAAGCCATGCCAGAATTCTTGGCAGCGGCAGACAAAGCCGTGAGCAAAGAAGCGGCAAAACTACTAAAAGCCCAAGGTATGGACATCCGTATTGATACCAAAGTCACTCAGGCTCAAGTAGAAAACGGTCAGGTACTTGTATCGTTTGACGCAAAAGGTCAAGCAGGACAAGAAACCTTCGATAAACTCATCGTTTGTGTGGGTCGCCGTGCTTATAAAGAAAACCTACTTGGCGAAAATTCAGGGGTAGAGCTTACTGAACGTGGTTTGGTAGCGGTGAATGACTTCTGTCAAACCAACCTTGATGGCGTCTATGCAATCGGTGACTTGGTGCGTGGTCCAATGCTGGCACATAAAGCGATGGAAGAAGGCATGATGGCAGTGGAACGTATTCATGGTGAAAAAGTTCAAGTCAATTATGACACCATTATTAGCGTGATTTACACACACCCAGAAATTGCATGGGTGGGCTTAACTGAAGAACAAGCCAAAGAGAAAGGTCATGAAGTCAAAACCGGTCAATTCAGCCTAGCGGCCAATGGCCGTGCGTTAGCCGCTGGTGAAGGCCAAGGCTTCATCAAAGTGGTTGCCGATGCCAAAACTGACCGTTTACTGGGTATGCATGTTGTCTCAGCGGGTGCAGGCGATATCGTTCATCAAGGCATGATCGCGATGGAATTCGTATCAAGTATTGAAGATTTGCAGTTGATGACGTTTGCTCATCCAACCATTTCTGAAGCGGTACACGAGGCGGTGCTATCAGCGGATGGTCGTGCGATTCATGCGATTCAACGTAAGCGCAAATAAGCTAGTTCACAAGGAATTTGGCTCATAAGTAACTTAGTTCATAAGTAACTTGGCTAATTAGCTTATGCATCAATAGTTTGAATAAGGTAAGTGAGCTAACCTCATTATCAACTAGGTTAGCTCACTGTTGACCAAAATATTCAAAAATAATTTTAAAACAATGTAAACCAAAACCGAGAGGACAAATTCATGAATTTACATGAGTATCAAGCCAAAGAATTATTAAAAAGCTATGGATTGCCAGTACAAGAAGGTATCATCGCTAAAAATGGCGACGAAGCCGCAGCAGCGTTTGATAAAATGGCAGGCAACGCCGGTGCCGTGGTTGTTAAAGCCCAAGTACATGCCGGTGGCCGTGGTAAAGCGGGCGGCGTAAAAATCGCTAAAACGCGTGAAGAAGCCAAACAAATTGCTGAAGAATTAATTGGTAAAAACTTGGTAACTTACCAAACTGACGCCAATGGTCAACCTGTTAACAGCGTACTTATCGCCGAAGACATGTACCCAATCGCAACTGAATTGTACTTAGGTGCAGTCGTAGACCGTTCAGCCCGTCGTGTGGTATTTATGGCGTCAACTGAAGGCGGTGTTGAAATTGAAAAAGTTGCCGAAGAAACCCCAGAAAAAATCTTGAAAGTAGAAGTTGACCCACTGGTGGGCTTACAACCTAGCCAAGCTCGTGAAGTGGCTTTCAAACTGGGTTTAAAAGACAAACAAATCAACGAATTTGCTAAATTGATGACAGGGGCTTATAAAGCCTTTACGGAAAATGACTTTGCGTTGTTTGAAATCAATCCATTAGCCGTTCGTAAATCTGGTGAATTAGCCTGTGTTGACGCCAAAATCGGTATCGACTCAAATGCCCTTTATCGCCTACCAAAAGTCGCTGAACAACGTGACAAATCACAAGAAAATGAGCGTGAATTAAAAGCCTCAGAATTTGACCTAAACTATGTTGCGCTTGAAGGTAATATCGGCTGTATGGTAAATGGCGCCGGTCTTGCGATGGCAACTATGGACATCATTAAACTATACGGTGGTCAACCCGCTAACTTCCTAGACGTAGGCGGTGGTGCGACCAAAGAACGTGTGGTTGAAGCGTTCAAATTAATTCTTGAAGACAAATCAGTCCAAGGCGTACTCATCAATATTTTCGGTGGTATCGTACGTTGTGACATGATTGCTGAAGCGATTATCGAAGCGGTGAAAGAAGTCAACGTCACCGTACCTGTGGTTGTGCGTCTTGAAGGTAACAACGCTGAAAAAGGTGCGCAAATCTTACGTGATTCAGGTCTTAAATTAATTCCTGCTGAAGGTCTTTCTGAAGCCGGTCAAAAAATTGTTGATGCGGTTAATAATGCCTAATGAAGAAAGTACAGGTATGAGCGAGTAGGGCTATGTGCCCTACTGGTTAATCGTTTAAATCAAACAGAAAAAGTAAAAGGAAAAACAATGAGCGTATTAGTTGGAAAAGACACTAAAGTATTAGTGCAAGGTTTCACAGGTAAAAACGGTACTCTACACTCAGAGCAATCAATTGCTTATGGTACCAACATCGTTGGTGGTGTTACCCCAGGTAAAGGCGGTACAACCCACCTTGATCGTCCAGTATTTGATACCATGGATGAAGCAGTAACAGAAACGGGTGCTAATGCCTCTGTTATCTTTGTACCCGCACCATTTGTATTGGACTCAATCGTTGAAGCGATTAACTCTGGCGTAAAATTGATTGTGGTCATCACCGAAGGCGTACCTACCCTAGATATGCTAAAAGCCAAACGTTACTTAGAAAACGTCAACGCTGACCTACAAGCCAAGGGCGAAGAAATCATCCGTATGGTGGGTCCAAACTGTCCAGGCGTCATCAGCCCAGGTAAATGCAAAATCGGTATCATGCCAGGTCATATCCACCAAGAAGGTAAAGTCGGTATCATCTCACGTTCTGGTACATTGACTTATGAAGCGGTTGCCCAAACCACTAAACTTGGCTTTGGTCAATCAACCTGTATCGGTATCGGTGGTGACCCAATCCCAGGTATGAACCAAATCGACGCATTAAAATTGCTTCAAGACGACCCACAAACCGAAGCGATTGTATTGATCGGTGAAATCGGTGGTACGGCTGAAGAAGAAGCGGCTGCATATGTCAAAGACCACGTGACTAAACCCGTCATTGGTTATATCGCAGGTGTCACAGCACCAAAAGGTAAACGTATGGGCCATGCCGGTGCGATTATCTCAGGTGGTAAAGGTACGGCGGAAGAAAAATTCAAAGCCTTTGAAGAAGCTGGTATTGCTTATACCCGTGACCCTTCAAAAATCGGTGAAAAAGTAAAAGAAGTCACTGGTTGGTAATGATCGGCTATTTTGACTAATCAAAAGCAGATAATCATTGGGTTATCTGCTTTTTTATTATTCGCTGGTGTTAGCAAACGCTGGTGTTAGCAAAATACCCTCAATCAGTTTTAATAATGCGTTTAAAATATTCGGGCAGATAAAATATTTGCCATAAAAATATGTTAAGCTTGATATCAACTATTTGAACAACTTGTTTTATTAAGAGTCACTATGTCGAAAAAAATCACTCACGCTGTTATCCCTGTGGCAGGGTTTGGCACGCGTATGCTACCACTATCAAAAGCAGTGCCAAAAGAGTTGCTACCGCTTGGCAATAAGCCAGCCATTCAATATGTCGTTGAAGAAGCCATTGCTGCAGGTTTAACCAATATTGTCTTGGTCAATCATGCGCAAAAAACTGCCATTGAAAACTATTTTGACATCAATAGCGAGCTTGATACCCAATTACGCGCTAAAGGCAAAGTGGCGCTAGCCGATAGTTTAAACTGGCTACCTGCAGGCGTCACGGTTACCAGTGTGCGCCAAGGCAAACCGTTAGGATTAGGGCATGCGGTCTTGCAAGCCCGTGCCATTGTAGGTGATGAACCGTTTGCTGTGCTGTTACCGGATGTAATTTTAAACCCCTATAACATTGACTATACTCAGCAGAATTTAGCCTACATGCTACAGCAGTTTGCCAAGCAGCAGTATTCACAGATATTAGTTGATCCTGTCAAAGAAAGTGATATTCATAAATATGGCATTGCCAAGCTAGCCAGCACACAAATGGTAGCAAAGTCTGAACAAAACCAGTCGTTTGCTGTGATGGGGTTTGTGGAAAAACCCAAAGCTGAAGATGCGCCTTCTAATTTGGCTGTCGTTGGGCGCTATGTGTTTAATAATGCTATTTTTGATTATCTAGCGAATACGCAGCCAAGTGTGGGTGGGGAAATTCAGCTGACCGATGCCATTGATGCGCTTATTAGCACGCAAGGGGTAGATGTGGTTAGCATGGTGGGTAACAGCTTTGATGCAGGTGACATGAATAGCTACTTACAAGCTGTGGGTTATTTTGCCACTCAATTGGGCATTGAAGCGTTTCAACATACAGCAAATTAATATAGGGTCATAGACGAATGTCAATCGATACAAGTGCGAATCGTACATGGCAAACACTGTCTACCCAGGCAGATAGTATGGCCACGCTTAATCAATTGTTTAGCCAACAGTCCAATCGCGGCTTACAGTACCGCGTTGCTGCTTGCAACATGATCATGGATTTTAGTAAACAAAAAATTGATGAGGCTGTGCTTAGTAATTTAATCACACTGGCAAATGAGCGTGAGTTAGCGCAAGAAATCCATCGGCTGATGACAGGCGACATCGTGAATGATACTGAGCATCGCCCTGCATTGCATACCGCACTAAGACAGCCGCAAGGTGAGCAAGTTTGGGTCGAAGGTGTCAATGTCATTGAGCAGGTGCATACCAGCTTACAAAAAGCGGAAAAGTTGGTTGAGCGGATTCGTAATGGGGTCTGGCGTGGTTATTCTGGTCAGGCAATCACCGATGTCGTAAATATCGGGGTCGGCGGCTCAGATCTAGGGCCTGTGATGGCAACAACGGCACTAAAAGAATGGACAGATACCCCTATCAGTGTGCATTTTGTCTCCAATATGGATGGCACCCAGCTTGATAGTTTGCTTAAGGTATTAAATCCGCAAACCACGCTGTTTATTATCTCGTCGAAATCATTCTCCACCATTGATACGCTGTCCAATGCCAAGACGGCGATGTCATGGTTGTTAGCCAGTCATGATAACAAAGCCACTATTTTGCGTCGTCATTTTATTGGGATTTCTACCAAAGCCGATAAGATGTCAGAATGGGGTATTCATGTCGATAACCAACTAATGCTCTGGGATTGGGTTGGGGGTCGATTCTCCATGTGGTCAGTGATTGGACTGGCGATTGCCATAAAAATTGGCATGCACAATTTCTATGAGCTGCTAGCAGGAGCCTATGAGATGGATCGGCATTTTGCCACCGCCGATTTTTCTCAAAATATGCCTGTGTTGTTAGGGCTACTCGGTGTTTGGAACAGTACGTTTTTGCACATTAATGCCCATACGGTTTTACCTTATGATGGTCGGTTATCTTTTTTCCCCAACTACTTAACCCAGCTTGAGATGGAGAGTAACGGTAAATCTGTCAATCGCCAAGGTGAGGCAGTGACTTACAGTACTTGTCCGATTTTGTGGGGTGATATTGGCTCCAATGCTCAGCATGCGTTTTATCAGTTGTTGCATCAAGGCACACAGGCAGTCAGTTGTGATTTTATTGCGCCCATCAAACGCTACGCCGATGCCCAAACAATCAATAAAAACTTGCTTGAGCAGCACGGACTTTCGCTTGCCAACTGCTTAGCGCAAAGCCAAGTTCTGGCGTTTGGCAATGCCGCCATCAAAGACAGCAATAATGGTATGGATAAATTCAAACATTATCGCGGCAATCAGCCGTCAACGACCATTTTACTCAAACAGCTGACCCCAAGAACGTTAGGGTCATTGATTGCGCTGTATGAACACAAAGTATTTGTTATGTCAGTCATTTGGCAGATTAACCCATTTGACCAGTGGGGGGTCGAAGTGGGTAAAGTGATGGCTAATGCCGTCTTTGATGCCTTGGTATCAACGCAAGAATTATCGCCGCAACAAGCGCAGCCATTTGATAGCTCAACCAATCAGTTGCTAAATACCATTAAAACAACCTTTGCAAGCTGATGAAGGATAAGGATAAAAGAAGAAAACAATGACAAAAACTGTATATGTAATTGGTAGTACCAATGAATCAATCAATGCTTGTATTTTGCTTGCTACCCTTGAATACCAAGTCAGGCTATTGACCGATGACGATAGCCTTCAGCAGGTCATGAATGATTACCAGTTTGATCGGCAGATGGTGCTGCTGTGGCAGTTGTACCAATCTCAAGGCAACATCGTTACCCAGCCTTTGCCAACCCATGATTTTTCAGCCTATGTCAGCGCAGAAGATATTTGGTTGTTTGTCGATGGCGTATCAGCGCAGGCGCTTGACCAATTTGGCTCATTTCATTTTAACCCCACCACCCAGATTATCATCAGCGGTGTCAAAGCCATGGGTGAGATTGAACAATTCGCGCGCAAATTGACGACTACCTGGGTGTATTATCTTCCCTTTATTTTTATGAAAGACGGGGCGAATTTTAGTTCTTTTTTCCAAGCCGATTTGGCACTGATTGGTGAAAAAACGCAAGGCAGTAGCGCGCACAACAACATTTTGCTGTTTTTTATTGAAAAAAGTGACAAGCACTTTATTACTGATATCAAAACAGCAGAATTTGCGCGCAGTAGTATCATGGGAATGCTGGCAACACGCTTGTCTTTCATGAATGAGATGGCGCGTCTCGCCGCCAGTGAACAGGTCAATATCAAACAAGTTGAGCAAATCCTTGGGCTTGATAAACGCATTGGTAAAGATTATCTCAAAGCAGGTTGGGGCTTTGGTGGCAAGTCATTGCCCCTAGAATTGGATTTTTTGATTGATGGGTTTAAGCATAACCAAGTAGAGACATCATTGCTAGAGGCGGTAAAATCCATTAATGAAGACCAAAAAGAGCTGATTTTCCGTGAATTTTGGCAATATTTTGATGGCTTTATCGAAAATAAAACGGTGATGATTTGGGGCTCAGGCTATCGTAATGGTACGGGACGCACCACCCATTCAGCGTTTCACCCACTCATTAAATTATTATGGTCATACAATATCAAGACGATTGTGTATGCCAACAATACCAAAGAAGAATTGTTAGAGTTATACGGTAATCATCCGCTGTTTTCATTGACCGACGATGCCTATGCGCCGCTTACGCAAGTGCAAGCGTTGTTTATTGTCAATTGGTCGCTACCGATCAAGCCGGATATCAATCGTTTAAATAACATTGCATTACCCATTTTTGATGCAAAAAATACGTTAACCGAACCACAAATTCAGCAGCTCGTTGGCTTTTATACGGGTATAGGCTGTAAAAAATAGGCAAAACAATGACCAATCAAAGCAAAAAAATCTTAGTGACTGGCGGGGCAGGCTATATCGGCTCACATACATTAATTGAACTAATTGCTGCAGGATTCACCCCTGTAGTGTATGATAATTTATCCAATAGTAGCCCAGCCTCGCTGGCGCGCGTCCAGCAAATTGTGGGGCGGTCCATTGAATTTATCGAAGGCGATATTTTGGACACACAGCTGCTTGCCAAAACCTTTGCCGCGCATGACTTCACTGCGGTGATTCATTTTGCAGGGCTAAAGGCGGTCGGCGAGTCGGTTGCCAAGCCACTTTGGTATTATCAAAACAATGTCGCAGGCACGCTCAATCTACTCGATGCGATGACCAACGCCCAAGTAAAAAACTTGATTTTCTCATCATCAGCAACGGTCTATGGCGACCCAGAAGCCTTGCCGATTGTCGAGTCCTCACCGCGTTCTGCGACCAATCCGTATGGGCAAAGCAAGCTGATGATTGAACATATGCTTGAAGATTTGGCAAAATCAGATAACCACTGGCAATTAATTTCACTGCGCTATTTTAATCCCATTGGTGCCTACCATACCGGAACCATAGGTGAAAATCCAAATGGCATTCCAAACAATTTGATGCCCTATGTTAGCCAAGTGGCAGTGGGTAAGCTGCCGCAGTTAAGCGTGTTTGGCAATGATTATGATACTGTGGATGGGACAGGCGTGCGAGATTACATCCATGTGGTTGATTTGGCAAAAGGGCATGTCGCCGCTTTACAGTATTTGCAACAGCAAACCCAGCTTGGATTTGAGCCGATTAACTTAGGTACAGGTAAAGGGACATCTGTCTTAGAATTGGTCAATGCCTTTATCAAAACTACCGGTCAACCCGTGCCTTATAGCGTAGCACCAAGACGACCTGGCGACATTGCCAGTTGTTATGCCAGTAGTGATAAAGCCAAGAAGCTGTTGGGCTGGCAAGCTGAGTTTGATATCGAGCGTATGTGTACCGACACTTGGCGTTGGCAAAGCCAAAACCCTAATGGCTATGACGATTAAGCGCCCCTTTAATATTATTGAATATTAACGAATATTAACGAATATTAACGACGGTTTTATAACCGTCTTTTTTATCGGTAGGTTTTATCAAAGATGAGCATTTTTATCATAAAAACCTAGTCAAGGTTATGATTTTACTTGACCCTAGGCTTGCTTCAGCGATAATAGAGGATTAGATAAATTATGATTTTTATTTATTTTACCCTAGCGATTGTTTAGCGAATTTCTTTTTTCTTATTGCCCCATTGAGCCTGTTATGACTGTTAGCGCACCTGAATTTATCCATGAAACCGTTTTGTTAAAGGAAACGGTGGCAAGTGTGCTCAATGTAACTTTAGCGGAGCTAGAAACAGGAGCCATTAAAAAAACGGGCACCTTTGTCGATGCGACATTTGGGCGCGGTGGGCACAGCCGATTGCTGTTAACTTATTTGGATGAAGACAGTCGTCTGCTCGTATTTGATAAAGACCCCCAAGCCATACAAACGGCGCAAGCATTGGCAGCCAGCGATGCGCGCGTGATAGTGATTCATGATAGTTTTGCCAAGCTACAGGACAATCTGCAGCGATTAGGCATTGAACAGGTCGATGGGATTATGGCAGATTTGGGCGTGTCCTCACCGCAGCTTGATGACGGTAGCCGCGGCTTTAGCTTTATGCGCGATGGCGCGGTTGATATGCGCATGGATACCACCCGTGGCGAATCGGTCGCCCAATGGTTAAAACGCGTGGATGAAACCGTGCTTGCCGATGTGCTGTATAACTATGGCGAAGAACGACACAGCCGCCGTATTGCAAGGGCAATCAAACAAATGGAACATTACGATTCTACCCTAGCGCTG
Source organism: Moraxella sp. CTOTU48717 (assembly GCF_032057165.1). NCBI lineage: Bacteria > Pseudomonadati > Pseudomonadota > Gammaproteobacteria > Moraxellales > Moraxellaceae > Moraxella > Moraxella sp. CTOTU48717. The sequence goes on from NZ_DAMBBC010000003.1 coordinate 124,303, forward strand.
GCAGAAACCATCAAACAGGCGCATCCCAATTGGCAAAAAGGCAAGCACCCTGCCACCCAAAGTTTTCAAGCCATGCGTATTTTTATCAATAATGAACTCGGTGATATCGATAACTTCTTGGATCAATCGCTCATGGCGCTTAAGGTAGGGGGACGCTTGGCGGTGATTAGTTTTCATTCGCTAGAAGACCGCATCATCAAGCAGTTTTTGCAAAAACACAGTAAAGGTCAATACCCTGAAGATGCCAATTTGCCGATGCCACCCAAACGCCCCAAACTGCTATCTAAACCTGAGCGTGTCGCCCCGTTGGATACGGAAATAAAAACCAACCCGCGCGCCAGAAGTGCTTGGCTTCGGTCAGCAACCCGACTGTAGAAATAGCCGTTTTTGTAACATGATATTTATAACAAACAATAAAAAGCGATTGCATTAACCAAACTTAGATGGGTTGCGTTATAATGACTTGTTTTATCTTGATACCCTGCTCTTTGATATAAAAAGCTCTTTGATATAAAAATGCCAAAATCTCAGCCCCTGCCTCCCATGACGAGTAACCCCATGTCAAATGGCCGCGATAACCAAAATTCGCCGAAAAAAACGCGTCTTTTCTCCGCCAAAAATAACGACGCAATGGTAAAAAATAACACGACGATGAAAAAAAGCAGTGAAGGCTTGGGTGCCAGTATTAGCGAGATGCTCGATACTGAATATCGTGGCGTTAGTATCTATACGGTTGCGATGATGCTATTAGTGATTGCGATTTTGTGGACAGGGGTGAGCGTCGTCGAGCAAATCCAAACTTATCACCAACAATATGGCGAGCTGCAAAAACTCAAAAAACAATTTCGCCATCTGCAAATGGAACACCAACGTATGCTGATTGAGCAGCAAACTTTTAGCGCTACCCCGCAAGTGACCAATCGCGCGGTGACCGAGCTCAATATGTTTTACCCTAACTTGTCCGATCGTATGATTATTCACGACAACAAAGTCACGGTATTTACTAGTGACGCCAGCAGCAACGAGTCAAACACTCCAGCTATCAATCTAGAAACGCAGCATTGATGAGGCAACCGCGTGAATACTCGCAATAAAAAATCGATAACCACCAAAGTTGCCAATGCCATGTCAGGGCGACCCACCAAAGTGCCTGTGCTCAAAGTCACTGCCCCTAAAATCAATGCGTCGAAGCGTCGTAGTGGTGCCTCACGCCAAGGCAGTATTGAAGAAGATGCCATTCGCTTTAAGTCCATTTGGATAGCGATGGGGCTGGTGTTTGTGGCGATTTTTGGACGCTTGGCATACATCCAAGTCATTAATAAATCTTACTATCAAGACAAAGGTAATTCGCTCATTACCACCATCAAAAAAGAGCCTTCTTACCGGGGTATGATCACCGATCGCAATAACATGCCGCTTGCGATTTCAGCCCCGTTAACCTCTGCGTATTTTAGTCCGCATGATTATGCGGTGGAATACTATGAGCTCAAAGCGCGCCAACAAGAATTGCAAAAGTCTAAACCGAGTAAATCAGTCAGTCGCGAGCTTGAGCGCGTTGCAAAACGCTTGCAGAACATGGATTTAGCCAAACTTTCGGCATTGACAGGCATTAGCGTCAGCGAATTTAAAAATGCGGTGCGTATCAATGACAACATCAATCTTGCAGATAAAGAGGCAATCAAAGCCGTATTGCCCACGGGCGCAGGGTCGCATTATTTTCCATTGATGAAAAATGTGCAACCTGAAGCGGCACAGCCGCTCATTGATGCCAATTTTGCTGGGGTCAGTACCGACACGTTTTATCAGCGCTATTATCCACAGCCACAGCCGAATGCCCAATTATTGGGCTTTATGGCGCGTACCAACATGACAGATGGCACGCATTACCAAGGGCAAGCTGGGGTAGAGCGCGTATTTAATGACATGTTATCGGGCAAAGATGGCGAAGTCATGGTCATGCGTGATGCCAAAAACAACAGTATTAAAGAAATCGAACAAGTCAAACCTGAAGTCGCTGGCAAGGATTTACAATTAACCGTTGATTCACGGCTACAATATATCTTGTACCAAGAACTTGAAAAAGTCGGAAGAGTACAGCAGGCGCGCTGGGCAGCGGGTATGATTGTCGATGTCAACTCGGGTGAAGTGATGGCGATGTCCAACTGGCCGTCGTTTAACGCCAATGACTTAAATAGCTTATCCAATGAAAACCAGCGTAACCATGCCTTGATGGATGTATTCGAACCAGGTTCGGTGATGAAACCCATCACCGTTGCCACCGGCTTAAAGTCAGGACAATACAAAGCCAACTCACTGGTTAATACCAGTCCAGGCAGCATGGTGGTACAAGGGCATACTATTCGTGACCATGGCAATTTAGGTACCATTAGTTTGCGTACCCTACTGCAAAAATCGAGTAATATCGGCTCAGCAAAAATAGCCCTTTCTTTGCCAGCGAGTGCGATGAGTGATATGCAAAAAGCCTTTGGCTTTGGCGCAAAAACCAACCTAAAATTACCCGGTGAATCTGCAGGCCTAGTGCCAACGCCTGAGCAAAATGAAATCGCACGCCGCGCAACTGTATCGTACGGTTACGGTCTACAAGTCACGCTGGCGCAGCTTGCGCAAGCTTACAGTGTGCTAGGGGCAGGGGGCGTGATGCATCCGTTGACGCTGCTCAAAAGTACCCGTGATAACGCACTCAATAGCAGTAGTACCAATAATGTCTCTGTCCCTTTTGCCAAACCTGCCGCCAAGCAAGTCATCAAAAACAGCGATGCACTTACCATTGTCGATATGATGACGTCAGTCACTGAGCCGGGTGGTACGGCAACTTTAGCCGCCATCGATGGCTATCGGGTGGCGGGTAAAACAGGTACGGCAAGACGCACCAATCCTAAAGGCGGTTATTACAACGACCAATACCGCACCGCGTTTGTCGGTATTGCCCCTGCTTCCAACCCACGTTTTGTGGTGGCTATCATGGTTGAAGACCCGCGTATTAACAAATTTGGTGGTTTGGTTGCAGCACCCGTGTTCCGCAGTGTGATGAAAGAAGCCTTGCGTTTGTATAATGTGCCGTTTGACAAACCGCTATCGGGTAAAGAAACCACTGCCGCCAGCATCGAAAGCGTCAATGACTTATAACAACCCTATGGAAAAAGCTATGATTACGTTGCAACCGATGATGTCTGCGCTATCACTACCAGAAAGCGTGCGACAACTGTTAAACCCTGTCATGAATCAACCATTTGGGCAGTTTGTGGTCGATAGCCGTCAAGTGGGTCAGGGCGATGTATTTGTATTGCTAAAGAGTCAAAACGCGACCGACAGCCTTGATTTGGAAAAAGTTACAGGTTATCTTGCCCAAGTCACAGACAAAGCGGCGTTTGTGTTGTCAGAAATTGATGTATCTGCGCTCCAGTCGCAGTTTATGTTGCCGATTATTTATTTGCCTACCATTCGTGATTTTTTAGGTTCTCTGATTCAAACCAGTTTGCAACAGCAACATCGCACCAAGTTGCCTGCGGTCATCGCGGTGACAGGCACCAATGGCAAGACCACCGTAAGCCAACTGGTCGCCCAACTCATCAGTCAATCGGGCATCAAAACTGCGGTGATGGGCACGGCAGGTAATGGGGTTTTGCCAAATTTAACCCCAAGTACCCACACCACCTTAGAAGTCTTTAATCTGCAACATGCGATTGATGATTTTGCCAAGCAAGGCGTACAAGCCTTAGCCATTGAAGCCAGCTCTCACGGGTTACACCAACAGCGGCTGCAAGGCGTACCCATCAACGTGGCGATATTTACCAATTTAAGTCGTGATCATCTCGACTATCATACTGACATGGACGATTATGCGCAGGCGAAAGCGCGACTGTTTGATAAAGCACATTTTCCCACCCTCACTCACGCGATTATTAATTTAGAGGATGAATTTAGTGAATTGATGATTGAGGCGGCTAACGCATCCCATTTAACCGTGTGGACGTATAGCTTGACCAATGACCAAGCCGATTTTTTTGCCAAAACCATCCTGCCTAGTTTGCAAGGGGGTGATTTGACCATTGCTCTTTCAAAAGCTGTCACGCCACAAGGTGAATTAACGGTGAACAGTCCACTGTTAGGGCGATTTAATGTGGCCAATTTGCTCGCGAGTATCGCAGGCGCCTTCGCGTTATCACAAAGTGCCGCGATGGGATTGAGTGTGGCGCAAATCCAAGCGGCAGTGCCAACGCTTCGCGGCGCCACAGGTCGTATGGATCGGGTGCCATCGACCAGTAGCTGTTTTATCGTGGATTATGCGCATACGCCAGATGCGCTAGAGCAGGTGTTGACCAGTTTAAAATCGCACTGTACAGGTGAGCTATGGGCAGTATTTGGCTGTGGTGGTGACCGTGATAAGGGTAAACGTCCACTGATGGCGCAAGCAGGACTTCGCCTAGCTGACAAAGTGATTTTGACTGCCGATAACCCACGCAGTGAAGACCCCAACGCGATTTTGAACGATATGCAAGCGGGCATGACTTGTGAGCAGCACTACCAAGCCATTATCGAACCAGACCGTCAAAAGGCGATTGAATATGCGGTGCAACATGCCAAGCCTAACGATATCGTGGTAATTGCAGGCAAAGGGCATGAAACCTATCAAGAAATCAAAGGGGTACGCCACGATTTTGATGATAAAGTGGTGGTAAAAAATGCTATTGACAAATTTGGCAAATAACTTAGCCTAACATCATGAAAAAAATCTACCTAATCCGTCATGCCCAAAGCGAGTCCAATGCAGGGCAAGCAGTGCGCCCCAATCATGCCATCAATCTTACTGACGTTGGCAAGACGCAAGCGCAAGCATTGGCGGATTGGCTCACTGACCATATCAGCGAGCCAGTCACCGAGATTTTTGTATCCCAGTATCTTCGCACCCAGCAAACGGCTCAGCCTTATCTACAAAGCACTAAACGCTCAGCCATTGTCATCGAAGAATTGCACGAATTTAACTTTTTGGATTTTGACACCATCAAGGATTTGTCATTTGATGACATCCGTGTGATTGCCGATGATTTTTGGCAACAGCATTCTGCGCACCGAGCCAGTGAAGTGACGGACAGTTTTGAGTATTTCGTAGCGCGGGTACAAAAGGTGCGTGCTTATTTTGATGGCTTGCCCGATGGCACCTATCTAGTATTTACCCACGGCATGTGGATTGGCATGCTTATCTGGCAACTGCTACTTGGCGATAGCCCGCGTCTATATAATATGAAAAAATTCCGTGAGTTTGAACTGGCAATGCGCCCCAAAAATTGCGAAGTGTTGTTGCTCGCTCCTGCAGGAATCAAGAAAGTATGGGTGCGCAATGATGGGCAAGATGACGAGATTCGCTAGTAATAAACTATAAAGAGACCCGAATAAAGATACCCCAATAAAGAGACCCTAATAAAGAGACGACAATGACTGCATATATTTGGCAATCTGCCAACTTAACCGAAGCGGTGAAAGACCTAAACCCAATCTTTCACAGTGATTTTACCCAGACATCCACAAGAATTATCACCGACACCCGCAAAATCGAACAAGGCGATATCTTTTTAGCCATCCAAGGCGATAACTTTGACGGACATGATTATGTACAAACTGCCAAAGACAAAGGCGCGGTCTTAGCGATTGTCAGCCGTGCAGTCGACAGTGACTTGCCGCAACTCGTAGTGACTGACACAAAATTGGCACTCGGCAAATTAGGTGCTTACCGCCGTGGCCAACATCCCAATCTAAAAGTCGTCGCGATTACAGGCTCGAGCGGCAAAACCACCGCCAAAGAAATGCTTGGCAGTATTTTAAACCGTATTGCGCCGACACTTATCACCCGCGGCAATCTCAACAATGATTTGGGCGTGCCGATGATGCTACTAGAGCTGACCGATGACCATCGCTATGCCGTGATGGAGCTTGGCGCCAACCATGTCGGAGAGATTGCTTATACCACACAGCTTGTCAAACCCGATGTCGCTTGTGTGCTCAATATCGGCACGGCACATTTGGGGGAATTTGGCGGGCGTGATAATATCGCCAAGACCAAATCTGAGATTTATCAAGGATTAAGTGACGCAGGTACAGCGATTGTGCCATTTGGTGACGATTATTTTGATACGCTACTCAATAATGCCCAACAATTTACCCAAAATATTCTCACCTTTGGTGAGCGTGACGTGTCCTTGGCAGATGCTGGTGTGGATATGCAACAAGCCAAAGAAATTGGCTTAACAGATGAAGATACGGTGCTACTGATGGGCGATGTGTTTGCCGATGATGTGGAAGTCGGTAATACCAGCACCTTTAGCCTAAATTTCAATTTTGAAATTGATGAAATCGAAAGCCAAAACGTCACTTTAAACTTTGCAGGTGAACACAACATCAGCAATGCCTTAGCCGCCGCGGCCTGTGCGCAAGCTTTGGGGCTGTCGATTGATGATATCGCCAAAGGACTCGATGCCGCCAAACCTGCCAAAGGTCGGCTCAATTTTATTGAGTTTGGTAAACATACTTTAATTGATGATACTTATAATGCCAATCCCAGTGCCGTCCTTGCTGCCACGCAAGTGTTGGTGAGTCAAGGTGCACCAACCCTGTTGGTATTAGGCGATATTGGTGAGTTGGGTGACGCCGCGCAAGAGGAGCATCGCAAGCTCGGTGAGGCTATCGCCGCCTCTGGCGTGACTGCACTGTATACGGTGGGGGAGTTGACGCCTGTTACCGTCGCGCAAGCGCAAGCATCCGGCATGCAAGCACAGGCATACCCAGATAAAGCCACCCTACTTGCAGCGATCAAAGATAAGCTGACGAGTAGTGATGACGCTTGGCATATCTTGTTTAAAGGCTCGCGCTATATGATGATGGAGCAAGTAATGGACGAGTTAATTCGTCAGCCATCCTAGCTAAAAACAGAACTTTCATCAGCCATTTAATAAAAATTGGCTGATTTTTTGTGAATTTTTACTTAAAATAGTCAACTTTTCATGATGGGTTTTTGCTGATAAGACCAAGTGATACGGTTTTCACAGATAGTTTTCATAGCGAGTTTTCATTTATTTCATCATGATCATAATAGGGGCATTGCATCCCTGTTTTACCCAGAACCCTCTAAGGAGTCCACTCGTGCTATTGTGGTTATTTGAATGGCTAAGCCAATTTTATTCCCCATTTTCGGCTGTGTCATCGCTGACCTTACGTGTTTTATTAGCGGTGCTGACTGCGCTGGGTATCAGTATGGTGTTTGGTGGACGCGTTATTGAACGGCTGCGTGCGCTCAAATATGGACAAGCCATTCGTAACGATGGCCCACAGAGCCACCTTGCCAAAACAGGCACACCCACCATGGGCGGGATTTTGATTTTGGGCAGTATTTTGGTGACCACGCTATTGTGGGCGAATCTAACCAACCCCTACGTATGGATTTTGATGGTGGTCTTGGTGATTTTTGGCGCGGTGGGCTGGGCAGATGACTGGCTGAAAATCAAATATAAAGACCCAAAAGGCTTGATTGCGCGCAAAAAATATTTTTGGTTGTCGGTTGGCGCTTTATTTGTTGGTGTATCCTTATACTGGATTGCCAGTCAGCAGCCGCATGTGGCGACAGCTCACGCCATGCAAGATTTACTGATTCCGTTATTTAAAAACGTGTCGATTCCTTTCTCCGCTGTACCATTGGGTTTGGCGTTTATTATCTTTACTTATTTTGTGATTAATGGCACCTCAAATGCGGTCAACTTAACCGATGGTTTGGATGGTCTTGCCATTTTTCCTGTGGTGTTGGTCGCCGCAGGCTTAGGGGTGTTTGCTTATGTGTCAGGGGATTTTCGCTTTGCTGAATATCTCCACGTGCCTTATATTGCTTATAATAGCGATGTGACAGTTGTGTGTGGTGCCATGGTTGGGGCAGGCTTAGGGTTTTTATGGTTTAATGCCCATCCCGCCCAAGTGTTTATGGGCGATGTTGGTGCATTAGCCTTGGGCGCGATGCTTGGCACCATTGCTGTGATGACGCGCCAAGAGATTGTGCTGTTCATCATGGGTGGTTTATTTGTGGCAGAAGCCGTATCGGTCATGCTACAAGTAGGCTCTTACAAACTTCGTAAAAAACGCATCTTTCGCATGGCGCCGCTGCATCACCATTTTGAAGAAGGTGGCTGGAAAGAAACCCAAGTGGTTACCCGTTTTTGGATTATTACCATTGTCTTGGTGATCTTAGGGCTGATGACGTTGAAACTTCGCTAATTTTGCTACGTTCGCTAACGGCGCTTTGCATCAATTGGGTTTTTAACAGCTTTTTTGAGATATTTTTATGGTGGCATTGCCTTCAACATTTTCTGCAAATTTTCGCTGCCCGATTTGCCAAAGTCCGCTAAAGGTGGGTGAAAAAGTTTGGCAATGCACGGGTGAAAATCCGCAGCAGCGGCAACATGATTTTGATGTCGCCAAACAAGGGTATGTGAATCTACTGCCGGTGCAAAATAAGCATAGCAAAAACCCTGGCGATAGTGATGAGTCGATTATGGCGCGTCGTCGTTTTCTACAAGCGGGGTTTTATCAGTCGCTGCAAGATGGGCTGTATGACTTTTGCAAAGGGCTATTATCCTCCCAACCATCGGTAAATTGGCTAGACATTGGCTGTGGCGAGGGGTATTACACTGAGCGATTTTTACAGCTTAACCCAAGTAAATTAGTCGCGCTTGATATCAGCAAACCTGCCGTACTCGCCACTGCCAAACGACTTAAACCAATTAGCACGGCCACACAAAAATATTGCTTAGTGGCATCTGCTTCGCAAGTACCATTGGCCAATCAGGCGGTGAGTATATTGACCAGTATTTTTAGCCCGATTTTGGCGGATGAATTTCATCGGTTGGTCAGCGATCAGGGCTTTTTAGTGATTGCCAAGCCTGCCGTCAATCACTTGATTGAGATGCGTGACGGGTTATTTGAACAAATCGTGGCGCACGACTCAGACAAATTTATCGATGAATTAGCACCGTATTTTGCGTTGGTTAAGCAAACGCGGGTGGAAACCACGATTTCACTTACCGCTGCGCAGTTACAAGATTTATTGACTATGACGCCCTATGCGTTTCGGGCGCAGCCAGCCAGACGTGAAGCATTAATCGACCGCTGCGAGCAGGCAGGGTCAATGCGCTTTACTACGGATTTTATGATTTATGGGTTTCAAAAAATTTGTCTGTAAAAAAGCGCCCGTCAGTGGGCTATTTTTTTACCTTACAAACAGCCCTAAGCGCGCGGATGATGCTGCTGATGCAGCTGTTGCAGTCTTGCCGTAGCTACATGGGTATAGATTTGGGTAGTTGATAAATCACTGTGACCCAATAACATCTGTACACTGCGCAAGTCAGCGCCGTGATTGAGCAAATGAGTAGCAAAGGCATGACGTAAGGTATGCGGAGAAATTTCGCTGTCGATGCCGGCTTGCTTGGCGTAGCGTTTAATGACATACCAAAAGTTTTGGCGGGTCATATAGCCGCCTTGTTGGGTCAAAAATACCGCTTGGCAGCGACTTTCTCGGCCATTTTTCATGATACATAATTGCGGTCGCGCCAGGGTCAAATAATCGGTCAATACATCAATCGCCACTTCGCCAAGGGGTACCAGCCGAGTCTTATCGCCTTTACCGGTAACCTGTAACCAGCCAGCATTGAGATTGACTTCACTGAGCGACAAATGAATAAGCTCAGAGACACGCAGCCCGCAGGCATAGAGCACTTCAAACATGGCTTGGTCACGCATGCCCAAAGGGGTCGATGTATCTGGGCTGGCAAGTAGGGCATCGACATCACTTTCGGATAAATCTTTGGGCAGCGCGCGCCCAAGTTTTGGGGTCTTGATATGCTCACACGGGTTGTCATCACGCTGATTGGCGTTGATTTGCCATAAAAAAAACTGTTTGAGCGATGATAAGGCACGCGCTTGGCTGCGCGCTGTTTTGCCTTGTTTATAGAGCGCCGCTAGGCAAGCCAACACGTCACTGGCGTCCCAACGGGTGATGGCTTTGCTACAGGTGGTTTCACACAGCATCAAGTCACGAATATAAGCATTGCGCGTATTGGTGGCAAGTCCCCGCGTAAGCAATTCTTGGCGAAACTGCTGAATATAACTGGGCTCATCATGAAGGTGTAAGGCTTTGACTTGGCGAGGTTGGCGCGCGGGGACTTGGGACATAAATGACTTGAAATCTCGGGATAAGGGGGTGTTTTTTTAACCAGCTTTTTTCTTAATCCAGTAATGATACACATTGGCATACGGATCAGGATTTTGATGTTGTTGCGGGTTGATGATGTCTTGCCGTTCGATAAGTTCATGCCCCAGATGGCGACAAAAATTGGGGATATCGCGCGTGGTCGCAGGGTCAGTGGCGATGACGTGAATCACCTCTCCCGACTGCGCTTTACGAACAGTTTTATGCAGCAGCATAATCGGCTCTGGACAAATCAGCCCTTGGGTATCGAGTTGGTAATTGGCATCAGGCATGTTGAGTCTCTGTTTGTTGACTTTCTTGGATAAAATTAAAAAAACGGGTTAAATTGGCTTTAAACATAAACGCCACCCCAATCCAGGCGGCTAGGGCGACATAGCTACTGATAACAAACAAGCCAAATCCCATACCGATACACAGCGCAAGCATGCTCGGCTGGCTTAAACGGTAACGGTATAAAATAAACGCCACATAGCAGGATAGCGGTATGGTCAGTCCAACAAGTCCGTAAGGCACCCAATGAAACAAAGTATAAATCGTTTGACTGTCCTTAAACTGTGACAAGCTCTTTAGGGTACCAAATAATAAAAATAGCGCAATTGCCAAATAAACCAGATAAATTGACCATTTGTTGAGTCGCTGTGCGTGTTCAATCAAACCAAGAATAGGGGCAGAAAAGCCTTTGGTCGTTGGCGTAGCAGGCACATTTAATTGAGTCATGATAACAGCGCTCCTTCGCCACTTCTAAGCCAACTGCCAAGCATAATTGCCGAGGCGATACTATCAATCGGCTCTTTGTCACTTTTGATTAACCCATATTCCCAAGCCAAATTTTTGGCTTCACGGCTAGTTAAGCGCTCATCCGCCAAAATAATCGGGCGTGGTCGATGCGCTTCCTCGAGCTGGTGCTTGAGCCTACGAGCAAATTTTTTGGCACGATTGCCAAGCTCAGATGCAGTGCCATCCATATTTAGCGGCAAACCGATGATGATGGTACTCACTTGCCATGACTCGATAATTTTTAGCAATTCATCCCAATTGGGTTTGCCATTATCCATTTTAAACTGCATCAACGGGCTTGCGGTTTGGGTTAAGGTATTGCCCAAGGCGATACCCATTTTTGCGATGCCAAAATCAAGCCCCATCACCGTTTCGATAGTATGGGTGTGATGGGTATCTTGCGCCATAGTCAGGTTAAGCATGGCCGATATCCGTACTCAGTTTGTTAAAATCAACGCCCAACTGCTGAGCGGCGACTTGCCAGCGAGTCTGATGGTCGATATCAAACAATAGCCCCATTGATGCCGGCAAAACAAACCAATCGCCTTGGTTGATTTCTTCTTCTAGCTGCCTTTTTCCCCAGCTGGCATGACCCAGACAAAGCTCAAAATGCTCAACGCCTTGACCATTGGCGATACTTTGTAAAATATCCTTGCTAGTGGTGATACAGACGTTTTCGGTGATGGCAAACGAAGATACCCAATCAGGCTGTCCCGTATGCAGCACAAACCCAACTTCCGGGTTCATGGGACCGCCATCTAAGGGCAATTTTCGGTGCAAGTCGGTAATTGTTACATCAATATTTAATTCTTCAAACAATTTGGCGACGTTGCTGGTGTCGATGGGTTTGTTAACTACCAGCCCTAACGTGCCTTGTTGGTCTTGACGGCAAATATACACCAAAGATTGATAGAAAATCCCGCCGTCAATATTGGGCGAGGCTATCAAAAAATGGTTGGTAAGATTTTGGTTTTTTGACATTCAGTGGCATACCTAATTAAAAGCGACATACATTAAAAACGATAAGCATTAAAAACGATAAACATTAAAAGCGACAGGCAATATTAAATTAACTGACACGGCGACTTGCTAGCAAGCTACGCGCGTGTTTGAGCGTGTCTTCGGTGATATTGACCCCGCCCGACATGCGCGCTAATTCCTGCACTTGCTCATCGCCCGACAGAATTTTTAAGTGAGACTGGGCTTTCTCTTGCTGGGTTTTGTACACCAAAATATGCTGATGGGCTTGTGCCGCGACTTGCGATTGGTGAGTGATCGCAATGATTTGTTGTTCTTCACCCAGTTCACGCAGTAATTCGCCCACCACTTGCGCCGTGCCACCACTGATACCCACATCCACTTCATCAAATACCAATAACTGACGGGTGGTCGTTGCCATATCGGTGGTCGTATTACGGCAAACCCCTTGCGCATCAATGACTTGCATGATAAGCGCTAGCCGTGATAATTCACCGCCTGAGGCGATTTTGTGAATCGGTTGCATCGGCATGCCGACATTGGCACTAAATAGCAGTTCAATTTGCGATAACCCGATACTTTGCGGTTTATCAAGGGGGGTAAATTCAAATGCTGCCTGCACATTGGGCAATGCCAATGCTTTTAACCGTGCGACTAGGGCTTCAGCTAATGTCTTGGCATTGGCTTGGCGACTGTCATCCAACGCTTGGGCTTTTTGCAAGTAGGCTTGATAAGCTTCTTCAATTTGCTCTGCCATCGCTTCAGGCGACATCACCGATTGCAAATCATCTAATTGCTGCTGCCAGGCTTGGCTGTCTTCAACAAGGCTTTCAGGGGTGGTGTGATATTTCCGCGCCAGTCGGTGGAACGTCGATAACTGCTCATCAAGTAACGCTAACCGCTTGGGGTCAAGGCTTTGCCCTTCGGCATAATTGCTCAAGGTGCTAGCGACTTCAGCGATTTGGGTATGTGCTGAGTACAACTGTTCAACGCAATCCGCATAGGTTTGGCTAAGCCCGGTCTGCGCTTCACACAGTTTAATCGCCCGATTAAGCAAGCCTATCACATCGGGCTCATCGCTGTCATTATCGAGTAGTTGCACCGACAAGGCGGCTTGCTGCATGAGGTTTTCAAGGTTAGACAATTCATCGTATTCAGCTTCAAGTTCACTATATAAGACAGTGGCAATTGGCTCAATATCGGCTAATTGATTGCTCAATAGCTGAATTTGCTGCTGGCGCAATTGCTCATCTTTAGCGTGCTGCGCGGCTTGTGATTTAAGGCGTTCGTACTGCAAAAAAGCCTGTTTCACGTCGTTTGCTTGGCTGTTTAATCCCGTAGCGCTATCCAGCCATTCCATCACAAATTGCGGACGCAGCAAACTTTGCTGGGCATGTTGGCTGTGAATATTGACCAGTAACCCACCTAAAGTTTTAAGCTCATTCATACTAATGGGCATGCCATTGAGCCAAGCTTTACTACGAAGCGTACCGTTTTGGTTAGCAAGTTGCCGGCGAATCAGCAGCGTATCATCTTCAAATGGGTAATTTTGCTCACTAAGCCATGCCATGACTTCGGGTAATTGACCGATATTAAATTCTGCAAAAGCGTCTGCCGTGGTCTGTCCATGCCGAATCAAACCTGCGTCACTACGGCCACCCACGCACAAGGTCAAGGCGTCAAGCAATAGTGATTTACCAGCACCTGTCTCGCCAGTGATAATGTTAAATCCAGCATTCATCTCAACCTCAGCATTGGTGACGAGGGCTAAATTTTGTAAGGTTAACTGTGTCAGCATATCAATCCTATCATTGACGTTAAGAGTGGCACATTGGCGGTCAAATTTGCAAAAACTTTATTGTAACCTTGTCATGAAAAGCTCACAATAATCCTAGACAAGTCTTCAAAAATCAGTAAAAATTCCATCTAGCTGTTTCACACTAAACAATAGCATAATTGGGACAATTACAAAATAAGCAACGCAAAAATCCAACTTTCAGTCAGCTGGGTATCTTTGATGGGTATCTGTGTCTAGCAATCTTCGCCTAGTCAAGTTGAGGGCGGTTTCATCGATTGTCATAAAACATAGATTGTCATAAAAGTTGACTAAATTTGATGATATTCTATTGGTCTAAACAACGTCTGCACAAGGATAACGGAACATAATTTTTTATCAACCGTTAACAATCTATCGGCAATACCATTGGCTGATTGCGACAAGTCACGGACTGCGTTTGATTATAAAACCCATTTGTCGATTAAAAAAAGCGGGTTGCCGCAAAACGACTTGCCCATCTTTATAATTCTTTATAATTTTTTATAACAAGGCAGCGTTATCAAGTCAACTGACTGTGTATTTTAAGGAGAATCTCATGACGTCACCTAATCGTTTCGACCATGTATCGGTAGAAAAAATAGCGAATGTTTACTATGAAGGTCGTACTTTTAGTCGGACCGTTTGGTTTGAAGATGGACGCAAAAAAATGCTAGGAATCGTGCTACCTTGTGATGCCGATGTGCCCGCCTATGAATTTAAAACCGACTCATCTGAACGTATCGAAATTTTGGCAGGTGAGTGTGAAGTCAAACTGGCAGGCGAGGAAGAATTTACTTATTACCGTGCCGGTCAAGCGTTCTTGGTCGAAGGGCATAGCAGTTATGAGCTACGTAATGAAGCAGTCGTGCAGTACATTTGCCACCTAGAAGGCTAGCGAATAATATACAAAGCTAGGGGCAAGGCAAATATAAAATCGAAAAAAAGGGTCATCAATCATGGCAAAACCGAGTTATTTTTATGGCATTCATGCCGTGCAATCCATCTTGCAACACCGCGGTATCGATGGGTTGACACTCTTTATTCAAGACGGTAAAAAACAAGATGATGCCACGGTAGCCAACATCACTGAGCTTGCCCAAACCTACGGGATTGCGATACAAATCAGCGCCAAAGACAAACTCACCAAGCTTGCAGAAAGTCCGCAGCATCAAGGCGTGGTATTGCAAGCCCGCCCTGCTGAACTCCAAGATGAGGCAGATCTCAAATACTTAGTTGACAAACATCAAGCCGAGCGAAAACCGCTATTACTACTGGTACTTGATCAAATCACCGACCCGAACAACCTTGGCGCGTGTTTGCGTACCGCCGTGGCAATGGGTGTCTCAGCCGTCATTATTCCCAAAAATCATAGCTCAAGCATTACCCCAGCCGTGGCAAAAGTCGCCGTCGGTGCGGTGGAATTAATTCCTTTTATCCAAGTCACTAATCTTGCGCGTACGCTCACTGACATCAAAAAACAAGGGGTGTTTGTGTTTGGTACGGCACTTGATGATACGGCAAAGCCCGTGCAAGACTGTGATTTGACAGGTGATGTGGCGATTGTGATGGGCTCAGAAGGTGACGGTATTCGCCGTTTGACCGCAGATACCTGCGACCAGCTGGTTTATATCCCGATGCCCGGCAATGAACATGGGCAAATCCAAAGTTTAAATGTCAGTGTCGCCACTGGCATGGTGCTGTACGAAGCCAGTCGCCAGCGCGCTAAAAAATAATGAGAAAATATGTTATCTGTATTGATGATTTAAAAAAAATTGCTCAGGAAGTGGGCTAAGAAAGGAAAAATCAAAATGCAATTTGCCATTATCGGACTGGGTGTTTTTGGTATTACCTGCGCTAAAGAGCTTGAAAAATTGGGCAACCAAGTCCTAGCGATTGATATTGATGAAAAACTGGTCGATGACATCAGTGAACATGTCACCCGTGCCGTGATTGCTGATGCCACCGACAAAGACACCATAGAAGAGCTTGACCTTGCAAGTTTCGACGGCGTGCTCGTGAGCATTGGTGATAACCTTGAAGCCAGCTTGCTATGTACACTCAACCTACTAAGCCTAAACGTACAAAACCTATGGGTGAAAGCCAAAACCGACTCCCATCACCAAATCCTAAAAAGCTTAGGCGTGAATAATATTATTCACCCCGAACAAGACATGGGGATTCGTATTGCCCAAAAAATGAACTATCCGATGGTCAAACAATACATGGCATTGGGTGACGAGCAGTTTTTGGTTCGTCTAGACCCGCCTGAGCAGTGGCGAGGGCACCCGTGGTCGGATGTACAGCACAACCATCCTGATATTACTTTTATCATGCTAAAACGCAACCAGCAAATCTTTAACCAATTACCCGATGGCTTTTTCTTTCAAGGTGGGGATAAATTGGTGGTGGGTGGTGATACCCAAGCGCTGCGTCGCCTTGCCAAAGTCATTCGCCAAACGGCTATTTAGCCCACCACTCACGTAAAAAAGGTAATTGTAGATATGCCGTTTCGTGAAGTCAAAAAAGGCGACAAAGCAAAGATTGTTGATAAATCAAAACCCAGTGCTCACGACCTAGAGCCGCCTACCAAACAGGGACTGCAGTTGTCCTCGCCTGCGATTTTGTCCTTGGGGTTTTTAGCGTTAATTGTGATGGGGACGGTTTTGCTGTCATTGCCAATCGCAACAATTCAACCGATTAGTCTGTTAGCAGCAGCCTTTACCGCGACGTCTGCGGTGACCGTCACGGGACTAAATGTCGTAGATACCGCTAACTATACCACGTTTGGACAACTGGTGATTGCCGCGCTGATTCAATTTGGCGGGCTAGGTTTTATGACCTTTGCGATTTTGGTATTGACCAGTTTGCAAGGTAAAATGGGATTATCCGGCTCAATCACGGCGCAGGAAGCGTTGGGTACCCATAGCAACCAAATTGGTAGTACAGCCAAAGCGGTAATCAAAATTGCCTTTATCACCGAGAGCTTGGGTTTTTTAGGATTAACGCTATTTTTAGCACCGCTAAAAGGGCTAAAAGATGCGATGTATGAAGCATTTTTTCTGTGTATCTCAGCGTTTAACAATGCAGGTTTTGCGCTAAATGGCAACAATATGACTGCCTATGTGCACCAGCCGATGATTAGTTTTATCATAAGCTTGCTTATTATCACGGGCGGCATCGGGTTTTTGGTGATTTTAGATATCATCAAACACAAGCGCTGGCAAAAATTTACCCTGCACACCAAAGTCATGGTTTTGGGCACACTAGCGCTCAATATCATTGGTTGTATGGGGTATTGGTTACTTGAGCGTCATAACGCCAAAACGATTGGCGGATTGAGCGAAGCTGGGCAGTGGTTTGCATCTTGGTTTATGGCGGTGACGTCACGTACCGCAGGTTTTAATAATATTGATTATAGCCAAGTGACAGATGCCAGTACGTTATTGACCTTTATATTGATGTTTATTGGCGCAGGCTCAATGTCCACAGGTGGCGGTATCAAAATCGGCACGTTTGTGGTTATCCTAGCATCGACTAGGGCATATTTGCGTCAGCACCCGCAAGTGACGATTTTTCATCGTGCTATCTCTGATCACTTGGTAAAAAAATCGTTTGCGGTGATGAGCACCTCGATTTTGATGATTGCTTTAGCGGCGTTTATTTTAACCATATGTGAGCCAGAAGGGCACTTGGTTGATATTTTATTTGAAGTGATATCAGCATCGTCAACGGTCGGGTTATCGCGAAATTTCACCCCGACCTTGAGTGAGCCTGGGCAATGTGTGATTATGTTTATGATGTATATGGGGCGTCTTGGACCGTTAACCTTGGCGTATTTTATCGCAACCCCTAAGCCGACCCGTATTCGTTACCCTGAGACCCATACCCTTGTTGGTTGAGTTGGCGCCCTTATTGGCTAAGTTGGCTAATTTAACAGGGTTAGTGAAGCAGCAAAGACCAAGCAGAACCTTTAGACAGCGATTGATGTAGATAGCGATTGGTGCACCCAAGATACTAAAAATAAGATACCGAAAACCCAAGATACTGAAAACCTAACGAAGCTATCGCCAAATCGTGTATGATGATTGTCTACAACGGGTGAATTGAGCGATTTAGTAAGTTTTAAGGTTATGAGTAGTTATATTTTAGATACAGAAGCGCATGGATTGGTTGAGCCACATGCAACCGAAATTGCCTACATTGGCGTGGTGTTTAGTCCAGCAGGCGAGCTGATATTACAGACCCACAACGCCTTTGAGCAGCGCTTTAACCCACACAAAAAAATTACTTTGGGCAGCCAAGCCATCACAGGGATTTTTGACGACGATGTGGCAGACAAGCCGCCGCATACTGATTTTCAGTTACCAGAAGACTGCGAGTATCTGATTGGGCACAATATCGACTTTGATGCTGACGTGCTGACCAATGCTGACTGTGATTTATCAAACATTAAGCGTATTTGCACTTTGGCACTGGCGCGGCATTTTTTCCCGCAGCTAGATAGCCATAGTTTGGGTGCGCTACTGTGTTTTTTTGAGCCGCAGGTTGCCAAAAAAAATATCAAATTCGCGCATGGTGCCAAATACGATATTTGGTTTACTTTTTTGGTATTAAAAGCTATCTGCTCTCAGCATCGTATCACCGATATGGCACAGCTGTATCAAGCCAGTGAACATGCCCGAAAACCCACGGTAATACGCTTTGGCAAACATAAAGGGGTTGCTATTAAAGACTTGCCGCCTGATTATGTCGATTGGCTGCTCAAACAAGCTGACCTTGACCCGTATTTACACCTTGCGCTCACCGAAAATAGCGCAGGCAATCATGGCAACCTTCTATGATTGAACCCTTGCGCTATGATTTAACCCTAACCCATGAAGTGCCAAAATGATTACGCGCCAAATTGCGGTTTAACAATCACCAAAATCACCACGGCGACTAAAATAAACACAGGCACCTCATTAAACCACCGCCAAAAAACATGGGTTTTATAGTTAGGGTTGTCAATCAGTTTTAAGCGAAATCGACCACAAGCTACATGATATACCGTCAACGCAATGACGCAGGCTAGCTTAATATGTAGCCAAACTTGGGTTTTATAACTGTCCCAATTGGGTAGCAGCATACACAAACCAAAAATCCAAGTGGCAATCATCGCAGGTGTCATGATGCCGCGATACAGTTTACGCTCCATCAATGCAAATCGCTCTTGACTGATTTTATCGGCACTCATGGCATGATACACAAACAAGCGTGGTAGATAAAAAATCGCGGCAAACCAACACACCAATGAAATCACATGCCAGGCTTTAAACCATAAAAAATATTCTGTCATTGCTTACCCCGATGATGATGCAACTAAATAAGCTTAACCTAAATCAGCTTACTCTAAATAACCTTGTCCTAAAAAAGTCTGCAAATAGCCGTTATTTTAAAGTCTGCATGACAGCAAGTAAATCCGAGATTTGTTGTTCACTATGACGAGCACTCACGCAAAAGCGTAGCCGTGCTGTGCCTACCGGCACCGTAGGTGGACGGATTGCCGAGACCCAAAAACCGCGAGATTTTAACGCGTTGGCAAGCTGCAGGGTTCTATCATTATTGCCAATGACCACAGGAATAATGGCGGTGGTCGGTATTTGATTATCAATACCTACTTGCCAATTTTGCTGCAATAGCCCTTGACTGAGCTGCTTGATGTTAGCAAGTAATTGGTCACTGCGCAACGTATCAGTTTGTGAGATGGCAATGCTAGTTTTTGTCACGCTGGCAAGCACAGGGGGCATCGCCGTGGTATAAATAAATGAACGGGCAAAATTGACCACATAGTCAATCAACTCACTCGAACCTGCGACAAATGCGCCACTAGTACCTATCGCTTTACCAAAGGTACCGATATAGATATCCGCTTGCGGTTGGGCTTTTTTATAAGCCTGATAGGGCAGACCAAAACCGTGGGCATCATCTACCATCAAGGCGCATTCATAGCGAACCGCTAACGCATGCAGCGCATCCAAATCGGCAATGGTACCATCCATACTAAAAATATGATCGGTGACAATCAGTTTTTGCTTAGCGCTACTTTGCGACAGCAGCTGTTCTAATTGGCTATAATTGCGATGCCCAAAACGCATGACTTTGGCACGGCTAAGGATTGCCCCATCGACAATGGAGGCATGGTTGAGCTTATCGCTAAAAATCACGCTGTCTTTACCACACAACGCTTGAATCACACCGACATTTGCCATATACCCTGTGCTAAAAGCTAATGCCCGTTCATAACCTGTCACTTGGGCAAGGATGGTATCCAATTGTTCATGCCAAAGCGTATGCCCCGTAATCAGGTGCGATGCGCCACTACCCACTTGCTGGATGGTTTTTGCAGCTTGGCTAAACGCTTGTATGAGCTGCGGGTCGGTGGCAAGTCCCAAATAATCGTTGCTGGCAAAGTTGACGTAGGTTTTGCCATCTACGTCAATGGTGGGCGTCACGCCTTGACTAATGGGCGTCAGTTGACGATACAGGTCTTTTTGGCGCTGTTCATCAAGGGCTGATTGAAGGGCAAAATTGGCTAACATACTGTTGGACTCTGTTAAAGCATCGTTAAAGCATCTAAGAAAAAACCGCCACTTCGGCGGTTTGTTGGGCTATTAAACGACAGCCAAACTCCCGATGCGACCATTCATCGCATTGGTCACCGGGATTTGTCTAGGCTCGGCTTGTTCAACCGTCAACCCTAAATCGGCAATCAACTGATCATCATGGTTGGTGGTAGCATTATCGGTGGTCAATAAACGATTCCCATAAAAGAAAGAATTGGCACCTGCCATAAACAACATGGCTTGCTCGGCATCGGTTAAGCCTTCACGACCTGCGGCAATACGCACATAGCTAGTTGGGCAAGCAAGGCGCGTGACAGCAATGGTGCGAATCCACTCAAGCACAGGCAAGCGCGTGCCTTGCAGCTGATCGGCAATCGGTGTGCCTTCGATGGGTACCAGCATATTGATTGGTACCGATTCAGGGGGTTTTGGCAGATTAGCCAGTTCTGTGAGTAGATTGATGCGGTCATCACGACTTTCACCCATACCGATGATACCACCTGAGCAAATATTAATGCCTGCTTGACGCACATGGTCAAGGGTAGTTAGGCGGTCATCATAACTACGGGTGGAGACGATATGGTCATAGTATTCGCGTGAGGTATCAAGGTTATGGTTGTAGTAATCCAGTCCCGCCTCAGCAAGTACTTGCGCTTGGTTACCCGATAACATCCCAAGCGTCATACAAGTTTCTAACCCTAATGCTTTGACTTCTTTAATCAGCTCAACCACATAGGGCATATCTTTATCGTTTGGGTGCTTCCACGCCGCACCCATACAAAAACGGCTAGAGCCTGCTGCTTTGGCTTTTTTGGCCTCGATAATCGCTTTTTCTATTTCGATTTTCTTTTCAGGTTGTAAGTCGGTGCTATGGTGTCCTGACTGTGAGCAATAGCCGCAATCTTCAGGACAGTTGCCTGTTTTTATTGATAGCAGGGTACTGATTTGTACCGCATTGGGTGGAAAGTGTTCGCGAAGTTTATTTTGCGCGAGCAACAGTAAATCCATCAAAGGTAATTCAAACCAAGCTTGGATTTGCTCGCGAGTTGGGCGGCTTTGGGTGGTCAGTGTGGTGCCAATCGGTTGCTCTGATTGTTGAATTGCTAATAAGTCTGCCATGACAGCTATAATCCTAATTAAAACAAAGCTAAAAATGATAAAAGGTGTCTCATCATACCAAAAAAAAACAACCACCTAAAGTGATTGTTTTTTATCATTTAATGACAATGGCTTACTTGTCTTGAGAGCTATCACCACGGGTAATGGAAATATTGGTGATAGGTGATTTATCATCAGTGACTGCGCTAGTTTTGACATTGTCGGCAATGACCTCATCAGACGCATGCTTTGCCTCAATTTCAGCAGATTTACGCAGCGCAGGCGTTAAGTTGTCATTATCGGCTGATTTGGCAAACACGTTGTCAGGACGGATACTATCATCATCTGCCGTACTATCTTGAGCGTTAGTAGTATCTTTAGCCGCTTCATACTTCTCTTCGATGGCTTTATTATCGGATGCATCAGAATCACTCGTCGTTTCATCGGTCAGCTTTTGCTTAGCTTGTTCGACTTTATCTTTTGCCTCGCTGACTTTTTCTTTGGCTTCATCGTTTAGCGCATCTAGTTTGTCATCGGCTTGGGTTTTTAATTCCTCAACCTTTGATTTAGCATCATCTAGTTTTTCACCGGCCAAGCTCTTAACATCGGCTAATTTTTCAGCTGCTTGGTCTTTGACGTCTTCAAGCTTGGTTTTAGCATCCGCAAGTTTATCATCTTTGGCTGCTTTTGCTTCATCAAGCTTTTCAGTGGCAGTTTCTTTAGCGTCATCAATTTTATCAGCCGCTTGCGCTTTAACCTCATCCAACTTTTCTTTGGTTTCGCCAAGTTTTTCGTTAGCGGTGTCTTTAATATCCGCTAATTTTCCGCTCGCATCTTCTTTGAGTGCATCGATTTTTTCTTTGGCTTCGGTTTTTAGCTCATCAAATTTTTCCACCGCATCATCTTTAATTTCAGCCGCTTTCGCCTTAAGGGTGTCTAATTTGCTCGTAGCTTCAGAATCACTGTCAGCATTGACATCTTTGGTGTTGGCTTCATTAAAGTATTTGCTGCTACCAGATGCTTTACCCGCGCTCGCGCCCCCAATCATTGCTAGGGCTTTGCTGCAAAGTTCTTTAGCAAAAGGTGTGGCTTTTTCAATCAAGGGTTTTGCTTGTTCAACCACAGGTTTAAGTGGCTCAGGTACTTTTGGCACAATAAATTTTGCGATTTGGTTAAACCACATCAGCAGTGAATAATCACCGGACATTTTTAAGTCACCATTTTGGATGCCCGTCATAAATGCCGTCGCCTCACCTTTAGTGAGCAATTTCACACCCGTCATTGAGTCTTTAAAGGTAATCGTCAATGTTGGCTCTTTGGCTGGACCTGCATGTTGGCTAAAAGTACCGTTATTAATCTCATAATAGCGTGACGTTTGTTCCGCGTCGCTGCCGAGTTGAATGGTAAAATTACGGTTTTCTAATAAGCCTTTAAATTTGTCATCGCCCATTTTGGCAAGTTGGGTTAGACGCAAGCCAACGGCAAACAATAATACGTCAAGGGGATCTGATTTGATTTGGGTTAATTGAGATAACATACGTGTCCTCCAAAATTATAGATTTTATAGATATTGCAATACGCAAGGTCTTTTAATAAATGATAATAATTAAGTCATTCACTTCAAAGAGATTATAATTCGCTACTACAAAGGATTTAATAGCTTTGTTATAAAATATATTATAAGGGCATCGATGCCAAGTTACAGTAATGTTTAACATACCAGTATCATTTTTTGTAATCAAAGCGTTTGATTTGTGTATTTGAGCGACGTTAGACAGCGAGCCTTTTACCTTTTATCAAGCTAAAGCGCATAAAAAACCCATCAACATGATGGGTTAAATAACTTGCTATAGCGATAAGGTGGCGAGGTTGTTATTAGTTTTTTGAGTCAAACACAGAGGCATGACGAACAAAGTTTTGATGAAAATCGGTATCTTTTTCTAACACCACAGGACGATGACCGGCGCTCATTTGGACACTGCTTTTTAACCTGGTTTGGTAAGTAGTAGCTTGACTCGCCGCTTTATTAAACTTGGGTTTTCCATTTAACGCTATCACAATCGGAATCATTGATAGACCAATTGCCGCCACATACGCATCCGTGCCAGTCAACGATGACAGCGTGACCACTGCCCAGTGCAAGCCTTCCACCGAAATCCAGTACACCATGCCCAACATAAAATAGCCCAATACAAAACGGTAAGGGGTAAACGCAATCGCTAGCATACCGACAGTCACTAGAACGATTAAAAACAACCAGTTAGAAGTTAACGACGTAGCAGCTAATAATAGACTTGCCGAAATAAGCATGGTTGACCTCATGAAAAGTTATTGAAAACAACTACTTAACATAAATTAAGTAAAAGCTTGTGTAGGTTATTATGGCGATAAAAGATGAAAATTAAAAGTCAAAACCCAACTAAAACGACATTGGATGACGTATCAAATTTGGCTGATTTATCTTAAAAAAAAGCGATTAAAAAGGCTAAAACCGGCTAAAAAAAGCTAACAATCAATCGTCGAAATCACTTGTTCAAGGGTAACAGGAATTTTCGTAAATCTAGTAAAAAAGTGCTAAAATGCGGTAACTGATTTGTCGCGAAATGTATATTGTTTTAATGCTTTGTAGTTTTGCCAACCCCTTAATTTTCTCAATAACCATGACTATATATCTAGCTAAAAAACTGGATAAGTTTGCTATTTTGGGCGTTTTAAGTAAAAATATCGTTCGGCAATTGTACCGCCTATTTTAAGGGCTATTTGCGACGCAAAAAAATTTAAATTTTTAATGTGACTAATTAAAAAAACTGACGCTTTATCAAAATCACGTGGACAACTATTTTGATAAACACAGTTTGCCTAATCACCGACTATATAGTGGTAATTCTCGTATGATGACGTTTCAACAATTGATTTTAACTTTGCAAAATTATTGGGCAGAAAAAGGCTGTGTGGTGTTACAGCCTTACGATATGGAAATGGGTGCAGGCACGTTTCATACCGCCACTTTCTTACGAGCATTAGGTCCAGAGCGTTGGCATGCCGCCTATGTGCAGCCATCACGCCGTCCCACGGATGGTCGCTATGGCGACAACCCAAACCGGTTACAACATTATTATCAGTTCCAAGTGGTACTCAAACCCAATCCACCTGATATTCAAGAATTGTACTTGGGGTCACTCAAAGCAATTGGCATTGATACCTTAACGCATGATGTACGCTTTGTAGAAGACAACTGGGAGTCACCAACGCTTGGCGCATGGGGACTTGGTTGGGAAGTTTGGCTAAATGGTATGGAAGTTACCCAGTTTACTTACTTCCAGCAAGTCGGTGGTATTGAGTGTTTCCCAGTGACAGGAGAAATCACGTACGGTCTTGAGCGCCTTGCCATGTATATCCAAGGCGTGGACAGTGTGTATGACTTGGTATGGACGGATGGCGAATTTGGTCGTGTCACTTATGGTGATGTATTCCACCAAAATGAAGTGGAACAATCGACCTACAACTTTGAACATGCCGATGTGGCAAAAATGTTTGAGTTGTTTGATTTTTATGAAAGCCAAGCTGACAAATTGGTCGGTCTTAATCTGCCGCTGCCTGCGTATGAAATGGTGCTTAAAGCGTCACATACCTTTAACTTGTTGGATGCACGTGGGGCAATTTCAGTCACTGAGCGTCAGCGCTTTATCTTGCGTGTGCGTACCTTGGCGCGTAAAGTGGCACAAAGCTATGTGGAAGCCCGTGCAAAACTTGGTTTCCCACTTGCGGATGAAGCCCATCGTCAAGAAGCCTTGGATAAATATTTGCCGAAAGCTGAGTAAGTTAAAATGGCAGAAAATACACATATTACTAGCTATTGTAAATCATGTGGGAAAGACACAAATCAACTTATCGTTAAAGAATACTTTGTACCATATGACCCTAATGATTATCCAGAAGAGCTATATTATCAAATTATAAAATGTGCAGGTTGCGATTATGTTTCTTTCAGAATAATGCAAATTGATTTGCAGAATGAGCACTATGATTTTAATGGTGATTTATATTACCCGAAAAATGTTACCAATTATCCCGTTCCCTTGAAAGGACATAAAGAATTTCAATGGTTTGAGTTAGCTGAATTGCCAATAATTGTAAAAAGTATTTATCAGAATACTCTCAAAAGCTATGCAAATGATTCGAAAATTCTAACAGGAATAGGGCTTAGAACTTGCATAGAAGCAGTTTGTAATGATAAAGGAATTGAGGGTAAATCACTCGAAAGTCGTATTAATAAACTTAAAACTAGCGGATTTATTTCCATTAGTGATACCAATCATCTCCATGGAATACGTTTTATGGGTAATGACTCAGCCCATGACATAAAGCAACCAAATGATAGAGAATTAGAAATAGCTTTAAGAATAGTCGAGCATTTATTGAGTAGTATTTATATATTACCAAAAATTTCAAATGGTACACTTCAAACAGTAATTGATAATTATAAAGATTTTAAAACATTATTGATTAAGGTACTCCCCAATGTCTAGACCAAATAATCACAAAATTAAGATAGAATTGGG
>NZ_DAMBBC010000004.1:0-146048 GCF_032057165.1 Moraxella sp. CTOTU48717
TCGGTTTGGTGGTATGCCTCGAGCAAAGGGGCTGTTTCGTGCAAAGGTCTCTAGTTATAATTTTCAGTTTATAAGCGACACCTGATAGGTGCGAGGATTTATATGTCGTCTTTTACCAACCAAGATTTGCGTCGTGCCGGTTTGAAAGTCACGTTACCGCGTTTGAAAATTTTAGAATTGCTAGAAAAAGCCGAATCCCATCACATGAGCGCGGAAGATGTGTATAAAGCCTTGATGGAGCACGGTGAAGACGTGGGGCTTGCGACTGTTTACCGCGTGTTAACCCAGTTTGAACAAGCGGGGATTGTCGAGCGTCACAATTTTGAAAACAACTTGTCGGTATTTGAAATCGCCAAAGATGAGCACCATGACCACTTGGTATGTGACCAATGCGGCAAAATCATTGAATTTCACAATGAAGAAATCGAAGCGCTGCAAGAAAAAGTCGCCAAAGACTTTGGCTTTACCCTATCAGGGCACTCGCTGGTACTATATGGAATTTGTGATAATAAAGACTGCCAAAATTCGATAAAGCGCTAATGTCTTGGTGGGTTGATGCCTGAATCGGTTAAAAAATTTACGTGCAAAGATCAGTCACAAAACTCAATTAAAAACTTCAGTTAAAAAAAGCGGCTAGATAAATTTTATTTAGCCGTTTTTTTGTCTGTTTTCCGTTGTCTATTGTTTATTGAACGCTATGATGCGGTCTTAGTTCTGATAGCCTAAAGCCAGCGATTAATAGCGCTGCGCCATACACCATAGCGCCCACCACACACAGCGCCAATAGTGCAACAATACGAATACCTTGATGCGCGGTAATCGGGAAAAAATGAATACCAGCGGCAAGTGCCAACCCCATCGCCCCATTTGCCATGGCAAAGATAACCGCTAATCGTCGCCAAGCCGCACCAAACCGATAAATACCTTGGGTATGTAAATAAAAATATAACAGCGCCGCATTGATAAAAGACGCCAGCGTATTGGCAAGCCCTAGCCCGGCATGGGGTGCGATTTGCCACTTTTTAAATAACCCAGCCAGTATTAGGCTTAACACGACATTGGCAATCACGCTAATCACACCGACTTTGACAGGGATGCGACTGTCATGACGGGCAAAAAAAGCCGGGGCAAATATTTTAATTAGCATAAATGCCAAAATCCCACCCGATAAGCACTGTAGCGCAAGCCCACTCATCATGGCATCTTGCCGTACAAATTCCCCATGTTCAAACAGGGATATCATAAGCACATTACTAATCATGCCAAGCGCGATGGATGCAGGCACGCCGACCAACACCGTCAGCCGCGTCGCCCAATCTAGGGTGTGTCTAAATTGTTGATGGTCATCGCTTGCGATACTTTTGGATAGACTGGGCAGAATCACCGTACCAATCGCCACCCCAATCAGCCCTAGCGGCAGCTCACTCATCCGCTCTGCGGTATAAAGCCAAGAGACCGAGCCATCAACCATGGTTGAAGCCAGTACCGTGTTGACCAGCATATTGATTTGGGTGACTGATACCCCAAACAGCGCAGGAAGCATGAGTTTTAAAATCCGTCGCACGCCAGGATGACGAAAGCTAACCTTTGGCATCACCAGCAGCTGATGGCTATGCAATTGCGGCAATTGAATCAATAGCTGCAGCACACCTGCCACCGCAACGGCATAACCGACTGCCAAAATTGGCTTGGCAAGCAGCGGCGCTACCCAAATCGCGCCCACAATCATACACACATTTAAAATCACCGGTGCAAAGGCAGGCAAGGCAAACCGCCCCACGCTTTGCAAAATACTACTAGCAAACGCGGTCATGGCGATAAATAACAAATAAGGAAAGGTGATACGAAGTAGCTCAACTGCGGTTGTAAATTTGCTAGGCTCATGCAGATACCCCACCGCAAACACAGCAATCACGGCGGGCGCGAAAATGACTATCACGGCGGTTAAGCCTGATAAAATCAACAATAACGTACCTGCCACCCGACTGATAAGAATTTGAATGCCGAGCAAGGCTTTTTTGCTATCGGCCATGTCGTTATCTTGGGCTTGGTGTTGATAATCGGATAGTACAGGGACAAAAGCTTGGGCAAAAGCGCCTTCAGCGAACAGCCGCCGCAAAAAATTGGGCAATTTGAAGGCCACCAAAAACGCATCCATCATGCCACCCGTACCAAACACGCTCATCAATACCATGTCGCGAATCATACCCAAGATACGTGAAAATAACGTAAAGAAACTAATAATAGCGGTGGATTTGATAAGTTTTGACATGAAAGAATCGCTGCAAGTTTTGCCGAGAAGTGGGTGTGATAATTGAATTTTGTAGTTTGATTTGGGCACTATTATCTTGCCAAATCGTTATCTTGCAAAAATGTTATCTTTCAAAATCGTTATCCTACAAAATTGCCATAGGATAAATTTTTGAAAGTCACCTAATGGAATCTAATGGCTGATTTCACTTTTATTGACCATTTTTCTTAGTTTCACCCAATCAAAATACAGCCCCGGGTCGGACTTGCGGCCGCGCGCGATATCGCTGTGACCGGCTAGATGATTGATGGTTTTGGGATAAGCTTGATAAATCGCGGCAATCACGCCACTTAAAGCTTGGTATTGCCTGTCATCAAACTCGCTATAATCATCACCCTCCAGCTCAATCCCAATCGAATAGTCATTGCAGTTTGGTACGCCCAAATAACTAGATTTGCCAGCATGCCAAGCACGCTCATCAAAGCTCACAAACTGTGTGACCCTACCATCGCGCTCAATAAACAAATGCGCGGAGACCTGCTGCTGATAAATGGTTGCAAAATACGGATGGGCATTGGGGTCTAACTGATTTTGAAAAAATGCACGAACAAAATGCTCGCCTTGGTCATTTTTTAGACCAAATTCACTGGGCGGCAAGCTGATGTTATGAATCACAATGAGGTGAATATCGTTAGGGTCGGGGCGTTGTCCAAAATTGGGTGACGCCACAAACTCGCATGGGCTTAACAAACCCTGCTCAATGCTAAATCTCGACATAACCATACCCCGCCCAATCATCAAAATGGTGTTTCAAATAGTTGGTAAAACGCTACTTAATCATGTGGCTAATTTAGCATAAAATGGGCTTATCATCACCTTAACCGAAAGACACAGTTAAAAAAAAGCAATTTTGCAAAAAAATGGTATGCTATCGCTAAGCTGATAACAAGGGTAGAGCATTTGATGGATACGATTATAGCGGCGTTGATACTGGCAGTCGTGGGGGCGCTTTATAAAATTTTTGCCCAACAAAAAGCAATTACCCGGCTTGAATCCAAGCTCGACAATCTGCAAAAACAACTCGCTGACGTCATGGCAACCGTGTATATCCTAAGCAGCGAGGCAAAGCCATCATCTAGCCAGCAATCGGCAAGCGATAGCCGCCAAAATCAGCCTGTCACTGACCCTATTACTGACCCCATTACGCAGCCCATCAGTCAAGCCACCGTCCCAACGCCCTCCCCAGCGCCCCTCTCAATAGTTGCCTCTTTGCCAATGGCGAACACGCTTGACGCTTCGGTTAGTTCAACTGCGCCAACGGCAACGCAGCCGTCCGTGAATGACGCAGCCCCACCGCATAAACCCACTTTGCCACAGTCATCATCTCCTTCTTCTCATTCTTTAAGAGATGATGAAAGCGCTACCAATATTGTGACATCGCTTTGGGCAAGTGCCACCCAATGGTTCTTTGGGGAAAACTTGGTGGTGCGTGTCGGTGCACTGGTGTTGCTAGTGGGCGTGGTGCTATTACTCAAACTTGCCAGCCAATATATTGAGGTATCGATGCCCGTGCGCATGGCGCTGGTAGCGTTAGGTGGCTTTGTGATAACGGTAGTCGGCTATCGCACCACTGCCAAAAAACGCAGTTACGGTTTAACCTTGCAAGGCGTCGGCTTTGCGGTGATTTATTTGACGGTGTTTGCGAGTTTTAAATTGTATGGACTACTACCATCAACCTTAACCTTCGGCGTGCTTGCATTACTGGCAGGGTTAACAGTGATGTTTTCGGTGTGGCAAAATGCGCTGCCGCTTGCGGTCTTGGCATTCGGTGGGGCGTTTTTTGCGCCGATACTGGTCAGCCGACCTGACGGTAGTGTGGTGATGTTATTTAGTTATTATTTATTACTCAATATAGCGGTTGCGGTGATTGCCCATTATCGCACTTGGAAATTGCTCAATGCGCTCAGCCTAGCAGTGACCTTTGGGCTTGCGTATGTGTGGGGATTTCGTGCATTTAGTGGCAATAGTGCAGGTGCAGGCTGGCTGTCATTACGCTGGCAACTGCTGGGGTTATTGGTTGGGCACATGGCGCTGTATTTGTTTATTGCAGTTAGATACTCTCAGCAGGTCGTGAGCTATAACCAAACGCTGCTACAAATGAACAGGGGGTTAGCCAAACGCCCGATTCTATCGATAGATTCAGGCTTGTTGTTTGGTACAGCGTTACTAGGGTTTGGGCTGATGGCAAGCTTGCTCAATGATTTGCCTTATCATCTGGCCTTTGCGAGCAGTGCGTTATCGGCTATTTATTTGAATTTAGGACTGTGGCTGCTCAAACATCATCGCCGTAGCATCGCAGGCGACCCACAAGCCAACAACCAATTTGATAACAGCTTTGAGCTACTTATTGAAGCCAGCCTTGCACTCGGCTGTGGGTTTTTGGCTTTGGTGATACCACTGGCGCTATCAGCCAAATGGATTAGTATCGGTTGGGCAGTGCAAGGTGCTGCATTGGTGTGGCTCGGTGCGCGTACCCAAAGACGCTGGACGGTATATTTTGGGTTGGCATTGCAAGCCTTTAGTATCGTGTTATTGGTGGGCTTTGATACCCTCATGCGGCATTGGTATGGGCTACTGGATCAATTATCTATTCCGCACCAAACATCTATAGTAGCGGCTTCATCCACTTTGCCACTGACCGTATTGACAGCGTGTGTGCTGCTGTCTGCTTTTATTTTGCGTCACGGTAGAGCCAATATCGCGGCAGCCACATCCCAAGCTAAAGGTCAGCCTCAAACTCAACCTGCGACAGTCAAAACGACGCATAAACGGGTTCAACAAATCGCTGATAATGCCAGTCACAGCTTTGTTGCCACCGCGCTTGTGGTTGTCGGGTTTGTGCTGTATCTGTCGGCAATTTTATCCGCTGACCCCTTTTGGAACAACGGTGGCAAAACCACCAGCATCAAACTTGCTATGGGTATGGCGGTATTTTTAATTGTGGGACAGCTGATGCATCAGCGTTTTGTTTGGCGCAGTATGCGTAAGGTGAGCCGCTTGATTTTACCGTTTGCGATGATGAGCTGGGTGCTAGTTTGTCTCACCCATGTTAAGGTCGAGACGGTTGTAGACTTAAACGATTATCACATCAAAGCATTTAGTGGGTTGGGGCGTTATTTGCTCGCTATGCTCGGCTGTTTAGCCATCGCAAAATTGCTAGGCGCGTGGCTGCTTAGTCGCTGGCACCGCGACCGACTCGATACAAGCGTTGACGCGCTCGTTTGGTTTTTGGTACTGATTGCTATGCTAACTTGGATGCTGCAACAAGTGCCATTTAACTATTGGCAGCATGCCCAAGAGCTTCGAGCCATTATCACTATTTTACCGACCGTGCTGGCTGTGCTGGGGCTGATGAGTTTGTTGTTGCTGCCAAAACTTCAGGCGATTGGTGGTCGTTTGCTTGGTTGGTTAGAGGTTGATTGGCTACTTAAACACAGTGCTTATATTTTGCTACCGATGACCTTTATTTGGAGTTTATCTGCCAATTTCTCGTTAGACGGTCAGCTATTGGGCATTTATCTGCCACTGCTCAATCCGCTGGATTTGACCTTAATCAGTATTTTACTGTACCAATCTTATGTGGCACTCAAAGTTGATAGCAACTATCGTACTATCGTTTTGGTGGCTTGCGGTTTAGGGGCATTTGTGACGGTCAGTAGTATGTTGGTGCGTGGGTTTGCCAGCGTTTGGGGCACGCCAACGTGGGAACGTGGCGCTTGGTCAGTCAGTATGGTACAGACGGGGCTGACTATCTTATGGACCATCATTGCGATGGTATTGATGTTCTTGGCAAACAAAAAAGTCATTCGCTTGGTATGGTTTGCCGGTATCGCATTATTGACCATGGTGGTTGCCAAGTTGCTATTGATTGATATGTCGAATACCAGTGCAGTACTGCGTGTGGTGTCTTTTATCGGGGCAGGCTTGTTGATGCTAGTCATTGGTTATCTTGCACCCTTACCCCCCAAAGTAGGTAAACCCAAATCAGATAAACTCAAATCAGACAAAAAGAATGCAGCCAAAAAAAGCTAAGTAAACCCCTGCTAAAGCTCGTGAATAACGTGGGTTATTTTGCGTATTTACGGCAGGCGGGATTAGCTAAATGCACAAAGACTTGCTGCCTAATTGTCTTTAAATTGTAACATCTGGCTAGTATTTATCCAAAATATGGGCTCTCTTGTTAGTGGTTTGTAGCACGGTATAGAAGTTTTGAGTGGGTATTGTTAATATCCTTATAGGGCAAAGTTTTATGTTAACCAAATTATAAATCTAATTACTATCAACAAGTTAGAATGCTATTTATTATTTTCTAACATAAAAATTTAAGGTTGATACTGTCTAATGATGCTAACCATGTGATGTTAGGATTTCCAAATTTTTAGATTAGTTATGACTGACGGCTTTATGTCGATAACCCAAAGACGGGCTACGCTGTTTTTTTGGTTAAGTTTAATTGGTCTGAGTTCTTGTCAATGTCCATCGCAATGGGTGAGCTTGTAAAGCCATATCAGTTATATAGGAGCTATAAATTCTATAGTAACTATAAATTAACAATGAAGTAAAAATGAAAAAAAATAAGCATTGTCACGTGAGATTAGCCAAACACCGCGCCTGTATTTTATCGGCAACTTTAGTTTCGCCGCTATTGTTAGTAGCTATCATTTACACGCAAGCAGATGCCCAAAACCCCACGCAAACGGCATCCATCACTGTTGCCTCGCAAAAGACCACCACGACCACGGTAGCGCCTGCCATCGTTGACAAGTCAGAGCAAGCGCATGACACTGACAATATCAGCTATGGCTTTGAGGCATTGCAAAATAGCTTTGTAATCGACATTGAGTTACCGGGAGAAAATCAAGCGGACAATCCCAACAGCGCCCAACTGGTAAAATTTTCGTCGTTAACGCCCAGTTTGTTAGCTTTAATCATGCAGCAAAATGGGGTGGATATTAATGATAAACAAAATTATCGCTTGATTGATGCCAAAGGTCATATTATGCCGATGGCGATTCGCCCTGTCAGCAAACAATCATCCGTCAATCAAGTATTGCAAGTAGTTAGCGTAGAGACCGATAACCCCAATGCGGTGGAAAAATTACGCCATGCGTTGACCGTACAGCTTGATAACCCAGACAACCAACAATCAATTAATATTGACCTTAGCAATTTACCTTCAAACCCAGTTGCCGCTGTTACCAATAACCCGGTCAGAACTTGGTGGTTAACCAATCCCAACTTTGCCAAAAACCAATCTAATTTATCAACCGAGCAAGCAGTCAATCTTTGGCTAAAATTTTTACCCGTGAATTCAGCCCAGCCCAGCAAGCGCCCACTGCAACTGCAAATTTATGGCAGTGATGACTTACAAAGCTGGCAGATGGTCAGCCAAACGGTGGTCAGCCCCTTTAGCCCTAGCCAACGTGGTCAACCTAGCCAGCCTGCCCAACATAGCCAAATGGTAGCGCCGCAAGCTGACGGTACTAATCAGCCGATAGCGACAGGCAATGCTATTGCCATCGAGCCGCAGCAAGCCAATTATCGGTATTGGCAAGTGGTGGCAAATCAGCCTATCAATCTTGAGGCAGCCAGTTTAAATCGCATGGTGAGTGAGGCAAGTTTCTTCTTGACCCGCGCCAGTTTTTCAAAAGTCAAAGATGACACCAACCAATGGCGGCTTAGCCTTGCTCAGCCTATGTTGACCACAGGGGTGAGTTTTTTTGTCCCCGAAAATCAGCTGTGGCAAGTGAGCATCAAGGTACCTGAGCAAGAAGCCAATCAATTGGCTAAAATCAACAAAACCGCTAATGTAAGTAATGATAAAATTTTAGCCAATTCACAAATTGATAAAAACCATACCACGGTCAGTTGGCAACCGACGTTGACCAAATCGCTGCAATTGGGCGGTCAAATGCAGCAAGATGATTTGCCGGTCAATCTGTTAACGCCCATGTATGAGATGTATTTTTTAGCACAAGGCACAGCGCCTTATCGACTGGTGATTAACGAGCCACGCGTATTACAACAACCCAATATCACGCTATCCAACCAACAACTTACCAGCCTCGGCAACACCGTTGAAGGACAAATGCAAAATATCGAGGCATTGAACAACCCCAACGCGTCGTTTGAACGCTACAAAACATGGGCACTATGGGGTGTACTCGCCGCAATTATAGCGGCTTTGGCGTTGATTGCCCTGCGTTTATATCAACAAACTACTACCCAAGCCCCCAAAGAATAGGCGATAATACAATCTAACATACTTCATCGAAAATGCCCCATCGACAATAAGGGATTATTTGCATGTCTGCTGCTAGCCCAACCATTAGTGACACCTCGGTCACCACCCCGCACATCAGCTCACTACTACGTATTGAAATCGCCAAACAAGTCGCACTTGCGCTGCAAGAAGACATCGCCACTGGGGATATTAATGCCCAATTAATACCCGAAACACAGCGCGATACGGCAACCATTATTTGTCGTGAACCGATGGTGGTCGCGGGTAAGGCATGGGTGGATGAAGTATTTCGCCAGCTTGACCCCAATATGCAGCTTGATTGGGCAGTCAAAGACGGTGACGCTGTGACAGCTAATCAAGTTTTGGTGACGCTCATCGGTAACACCCGGGCACTGCTGACGGGTGAACGTACCGCGCTCAATTTTTTACAGACTTTATCATCTACTGCCACTGTGGTTGCCAACCATGTGGCGGTCATCGCAGAACTACCGACCAAATTGTTAGACACCCGTAAAACCTTGCCAATGCTACGCCATGCGCAAAAATACGCCATGCTATGTGGCGGCGGTAATAATCACCGTATCGGGCTATACGATGCCTTTTTGATAAAAGAAAACCATATCATGGCGTGTGGCGGTATCGCCCAAGCAGTCAGTCAGGCGCGTCAGATTGCCAATAAGCCAGTGGAAGTTGAAGTAGAAAATTTTGATGAGTTGCATCAAGCCATCGCTGCCAATGCCGATATCGTGATGCTCGATAATTTTACCATTGAAGATACCCAAAAAGCGGTCGAGCTAGTTGCTAGTCTTGGCAAGCCTTGCCAGCTTGAAGCTTCAGGCGATATTAGTCTTACCCATCTACGCCAAGTGGCAGAAACCGGGGTGGATTTTATCTCAATGGGTGCATTGACGAAGCATATCAAAGCCATTGATTTATCGATGCGTTTTCAACAATAAATCGGTTAAAAATACATCAATTAAAAATAGTCAGCTTTTTTAATGCCATTCACGATAGGTCATAGCATGATGCAAACCATTTTAATGATTGGACTGGGCAAAATTGGTTTACCAGTTGCTAAGCAATTAGCGGCGCAGGGGCATTGCGTGATTGGTGTTAGCCGCTCCACGCCGACAGATTTGGTTTTCTGCAGCCCCAGAACACCCAAGCTACCGCCCGATAATGACCATCTATATCAGGAAAATCTACATTTTGTTGCCAGTGATGCGCGCACGTTAGACGTTGCGCAGCTAAGTCAATGGACCAGCCAAATTAGCCAAATCTGTATCATTGTCAGTCCAGATACCCTGTCGCTACAAGGCTACCGTGACAGTTATTATGCGATTGCCGAGCATGTGGTGCGATTGGGTGACCATCTGCCAAACCTCAAACGTGTGGTATTTATTTCTTCGACAGGCGTTTACGGACAAAACGCGGGCGAAATCATTGATATCGATACCCCTGTGTTCGCGCCAGCGAGCGCCACTTCTCAAGTGATTTTGCAGACTGAGCAGTTGTTGCAGCGGCATTTTGAAGATAAGAGCGTCATCATTCGCCCAAGTGGGATTTATGGGCAGTCACGGCTACGTCTACTGACCATGGCAAGACAGTTAGCAGCGCAGTCGACAAATATGGCGAGTGATTATCCGAGTAACACATGGACTAATCGTATTATGGATACAGATTTAGTCAGCATCATTGTCACTGTCATCAATGCGGGTCAAACCGTGCCAGTTTACTTGGCGACAGATAACGCGCCAGTCCCGCTCTATACTGTGCTAAACTATTTGGCGACTGCACAGGGCTTGAACTTATCGCTGCCCTGTATGGAGCCAACAACGGGCAAACGCATTATCACTAACTTGCCAGCTACTTGGTTCAACTACCCAGATTGGCAGTCAGGCTATCAGCATATTTTGTCGACTTTAGGCAATTAGTGATGGGTGGTGGGTTTCAACAAAAATTTTTCAGCATTTACCTATCAGTGATTTTATAGCCGTGTATGCCATGACGTATTCCAATACTGAGCGCCAAGCCGCAAAAAAACAAGTTGTTAAAGACAAACACCAGCTACGCCATCCCAATGTGATGACAGAGGCAGAAAGATTGGCTTTGCCCGATCCTTGTCGCCCGATTGATAAGCGCGTCATACCGGCGCGTCATACCATTGACGTCTATATGCAAAAACCGCTTTCATTGCCAGTGGCGGATACCAACAACAACCTCAACGCTAGTGTAAAAGACGTTGCCAAGCCCTACCGAATGAAGGGCAGCACAACAAAAACCCTTAAAAAAAGTTCGCAAAGTCATCAATCTGACATGCTAGAGCAGTTACTATCTGACCAAACCATTGAGATGCGGCACTTTATCCAGCAGCAGCAACAGCAGGCCAATAGCAGCCAAAGCAAACACCCGTCATTGCATTTACCGCTGTCTTTGTTGCCACAGCTCGTCAATGACAGCAGTGTTTCACTGATGAAAGAGGTTATGGGTCGATACCCGCATTTAGCGAGTATGGATAAGCTTACAACATCCTTGTCACAGCAGACATTGCAAAATTCCTGCGCACATCAAGCCAACGATGCCCCCAGCACACAGTCTGACGCCACCTATAATCAAGCGCTACTTAATATCGAAACCAAACTGTATCTAATGGGACAAATGTACCATATTATGCTTTGTGTATTTTTGCTATGCCAATGCAAATCACGCAAATCACTCAACCCCCAAATCACCTTGCAAGACTTGGCTGATGCTATCAATCAATACATCGAGGCGCATCGCACGCAATTGCATTTTTTGACCCGGCATGACGATTTATATATCGAGCCGACGCATGTTGAGCTCGCCGCCATTGCCATCGACTGGCAAGTGGGTAAGCAAACAGCCATCAGCAAACGTACTATCACCATTAGCTCGCAAAACCCAATCACAGGCGGCTAATGGTATTTTTTAACTTGTTCTTTTTTGGAGTCGCGTATGTCGCAATTATCTCAAGCCCAAGCATCTCAAACCCCATCCTCTCAAACCCAAGCCGCTCACGCACCGCAGTTTATTCCCCAGCATTTTATTGAAGTGGCACTCAAAAACAATGTATTAAAATTTGGCGAATTTACCCTAAAATCAGGTCGTATAAGCCCGTATTTTTTTAACGCAGGTTTGTTATCAACCGGTGAGCTATTATCGGTGTTGGCAAATGGGTATGCTGATGCCCTTGCCAAGCAGCTACAATCTACCGAAAGTAGCGATTTGGTGATTTTTGGGGCAGCATATAAAGGTATTCCGTTTGTGGCGGCGACCGCGCAAGCACTGTGGAACAATCACCAAATCAATGCCGATTGGGGCTACAACCGCAAAGAAGCCAAAGACCACGGGGAAGGCGGTATGCTGGTTGGAGCCGATCTCAAAGGCAAATCAGTTTGGGTGATTGATGATGTGATGACCGCGGGTACAGCGATGCGCGAAGTCGTTGCGCTATTAGAAAAATCAGAGGCCAAAGTCGCGGGGATTATCGTTGCGCTGGATCGCAAAGAAAAAGGTCAAAGCGAACAATCTGCTATTCAAGAATTGGCGCAAAGCCTCAATGTACCGGTACTTGCCTTGGTCACGATGGATGACATTACCGAGTATGTCGCCAAAAATGGCACGCAGGAGGAACTTGCCAAAATGCAAGCCTACCGCGAGCAATACGGCGTTTAATCAGCGGTTGCCATCATCCTGGGTGATGATGATTTCACAGATAGTTTTTTACATCATGTTATATAGAATCCATCACCCAACCCCGCTAACGATAGATTGTTTTTAAATTAACCATTGAAGAGGACGGCTATGTTGACAAAAGCCTTGCCCACCACACTAACAACGGCACACCTTTTGCGTGTTGGCACTGCACTTACCTTATCGGCAATATTATTTGCGCTTACCGGTTGCAGTAGTATCAATGAACTGATGGCAGAGGGTAGCAAACCGCCTGCGATTGTCAATGTGGCAACTGACCAACAGCCGTTTTATGATGCGTTAAATAGCCTTATCTTGCCGCCAAAATCACCGCAAGCTGCGCCACAAGGCATTGCCGATGGTCCTTATAATGGCGTAATGCCAGAAGGCGAGCAATTTACCACCTTTGTGAAGAACGGTTATTTTGATGAATTTTTGGTGGTGTACTACCCAAACTTTGTGACCCAGCTTCGCACTGATTTGGTTAACGGTTTATATCATGGTTGGGTGACGTATCGATTGTCCGATAGCCGTATCAAACAAAAAGTGCTGTTCCGTCAAGGTATGGTACAAGAAGCGATTGTTTACAGCCAAGCGGGAAACCCTGAATATCATTTTTGGTTTACCAATGAACAACCGACCAGCGGTATGCGCTATGATAATAATGGCAATGCGGTCGAATCGATGTTTTAATAGCAAAACGAATAATTGATAAAAATTGAACAAGGATCATAAATGAAACCACTGAATTTTCTGATCGTCATGGACGATATCCACATCA
Organism: Moraxella sp. CTOTU48717; assembly: GCF_032057165.1. Taxonomy (NCBI): domain Bacteria; kingdom Pseudomonadati; phylum Pseudomonadota; class Gammaproteobacteria; order Moraxellales; family Moraxellaceae; genus Moraxella; species Moraxella sp. CTOTU48717. Next base: position 13,051 of record NZ_DAMBBC010000004.1, read on the forward strand.
TCAACTACAAAAAAGACACCACGCTCGCGATGCTGTGGGCGATTGCAGATCGTGGTCACACGGCGCATTATTGCCAAATTCACGATTTGTGGCTCGATAATGGCGCATTGCAAATTGATAGCCAATCGCTCAAAACGTTTAAAGACCCTGCACATTTTTATGAGCTGGGGGAAAAAACCACGCAGTCTGCTCGCGCATTTGACGTCATCTTGATGCGTAAAGACCCGCCGTTTGACATGCAGTTTTTGTATAGCCTGTACTTGCTAGAATATGCTCAGCGAGCAGGTGTATTGGTAGTCAATAACCCAGAAAGCGTACGTGACTGTAACGAAAAACTGTTTGCGACGCAATTCCCTGAGCTGATGACACCGACGATTGTGACCAACAAACAAACGCATATCCGTGATTTTATCAAAACCCATCAAGATGTCATCGTCAAACCGCTTGATGGCATGGGGGGAATGGGCATTTTTCGTCTGACCGCCGATAGCCCTAATATTGGCTCAACCCTTGAAATGCTAACCCAGCTTGAAAGCTTGCCTGTGATGGCGCAAAAATACTTGCCCGAAATCAAGGACGGCGATAAACGCATTTTAATTGTCGGTGGTAAGCCCGTGGATTATTGCTTGGCGCGTATCCCAAGCCAAGGCGAAACGCGCGGTAATCTAGCCGCAGGTGGTCGTGGTGTCGCCATGCCATTGTCAGCGCAAGAGCGCCAAGTTGCTGAGCAAGTGGCGCCTGTGCTAATGCAAAAAGGCTTGTACTTTGTGGGCTTGGATGTGATTGGTGGCAAAGTAACAGAGATTAACGTGACTAGCCCCACCTGCGTGCGTGAGATTGACGACCAATGCGGCACGCATATCGCAGAGGATTTTATTGCGTTTATTGAATCGCATATTGAAACCCATATTAAAACGCAAATTCACTAGCTGTCATTGTCAAAGCAAAATAAAAAACCCAGTCATAGACTGGGTTTTTTATATCATCGCTTGGCAGGGTATTAAGCTTTAAATGCCAAATAACCCACTGCAGCACTGTAGCCATCTTTGAAGTTTTGGTTAATGAGCGGGCGAACCACTGTCTCAACGGCGGGGACAAATGTCATATCACCTGGGTGTTGGAAGTTTGACATGATATAAGTATAGCCATTGACTTCATCGACCGCGTGTAGGCCGGTAGATTCAGCTCCTGCTGGTGTTGACAGGATACGCGCTAATTTTTTGGTATCAACATTGTATGCCCAAAGATAGTTGTTAACATGGTAGCCAGAGTCTTCACCGATAAATAAGGTACGCATTTTTTCAGAGAATTTTAGGTTATCGGGGCAAGAGATTTTATCAATGTTAGAGGTATTACCGAGCGCGTCTTTGGCAATGTCTTCCCCTGCTAAGCCTTCAGGTACATACATACGGGTAGAGACCCACTCAGAGTTAATCGCTTTACCATTGTTATCAACCTGACCACCTTTAAGCTCATGGGCATAGACTGCGCCTGATTTTAGCTGAGCCACTTTGACATCGTACTCGTCTGTGGTCATCGATTTTTCAATGCGCGACATGGCAGAGTAGGCGATTTTATCTTTGATATTGACCGTGGTGCCTTCCATTTTGGTGAATGCCATTGACGCACCTTGCAGCGCTGCATAGCGGTGGGTCTCTAAAAATGCCGCCGCTTGGGTGAGTTTGTCTGCCGGTAATTTGCTATTTGGCGCAAGTTTTACCCAGTTATTTGCCCCGTCATAGCCGATTTTTTTGTAAGAGGCATCATTCGGGTCAGTGTATTTGACATCCATGATATCGGTTGGTACTACTGTATTGGCTAAGGCTTCGATTTCAGCGCTGGTCGCATGTCCTAGATGAATCCATTTGATGCTAAAATCACTGGCAGCCGCAGGGCCACCTTTGGCTGACGTTTGGCTGATTTTGGCAACATAGAGGTTACCTGCAGATAGGTCAGCTGCTTTATCGGCAACAAACATAAATAAACCACTGTTAGTGAAGTCATCGCCCATCAACGCAGTACGTTGGTCAGGCATCACTTGAATCAGTTCGTGAGAGATACGACCTAGATTGAAATGTTTTTTCGCGATACCAGACCCATCAGCGTTGACTACGATTTCTGGTAAATGACCATAATGGTATGGGTTTGCTTTGGTTTCATCACCGTATAAGTTTTTACTAAATGCTTTAAATTGGTCGCTACTTTTAGCCATGAAAGCGTCTGGTTCATACTCTTCTGATGATAAATGCGTATTCCATGGTGAGAGGGATGCACCACAAGTAATCCATAACCCATACACTTTTGACATATCCACATTGTGGTATTTGACGACTTTGAGTTCGCCTGTTTGTGGGTTTTGGTCAAGTGTCACTACCGCAATGGGTGAAGGTAGTGTACCGTAAGTATTGCTGCCGGCTTGGTCTTTACTTGTATATTCAAATTGCACCACCGCAAATACGGTATTACCTGTTACACCCGCAACACGTGCGCCTTTAACTGTCAATAATGAAGAACCATCGGGACAATCAGAGAAAAACTGGCGCGTAGAGGCTAGCACTGAGCTATCCATGATAGGCTTGTTATAGATATCAAAATAGCCGCCTGCAATGATGTCATTACCCTTTAAGTCTTTTAATTTATCGCCTGTTTTAAAAAACGGTTGATACTGTAGCTTATAGTCAGTCGTGGTATTGTCATCAAAGGTTGCTTTTAGCTTTGAATCGACATACACCGTTGCCATATTGGCGGGATTTGATAAATTTGGTGCAGCCATACCAACAAACTCAGTGGATTTGATGGTTTTTCGTGTATTATTCAGTATGCCTGCTGTGCTATTACTATCACTATCACTCCCACAACCTGTCAATAAGGTGGCAACAGAGCCTGTGGCAAGTGGCAACGCAGGCACCCCTGCCAAAAAACGAATGACATTACGGCGGCTAATGGTTTGGTTTAATTGGTTAACTTCAGTCATGAGTGAATTCCTTGCTGATAGCAGTTAGCAGTTGGCTACGAAATAAATTTTTTTGAAATAATGCAGAAACAATTATGCTGAGTATGGTAAAGGGGATATGTGACAGTGGCTTGACTGATTCATGACAGAACGGTTACAACTAATCAGCCGCTTTGAATATAAAGCGATACGATGGTTGCAAAATCTTGGCGCTACTTAGCAATTCAAGTGATTTACTTTATTATTGGGTGAAATAATGCTATGATTTTGCCATTTTTATGGTGATTGTTTTTCCCGATAAACGGTCAGTCATACGGGGTTTTTTAATCCCCACCTCACCTAGATTGGATTGGTCAAGGATAATAAGATGAGTGAGCCAACGATGCAAAAACCGCGCGTGCTGATGATGGCAGCAGGCACGGGTGGGCATGTGTTTCCAGCGATTGCAGTGGCTCAAGCGTTACAACAATCAGGTGCCCAAGTGCATTGGCTCGGCACCCTAGTCGGTATGGAAAATGAGTTGCTACAACATTACGACTTTACCTACCATGCCATCAATATGCAGGGGTTACGCGGGAACGGTATCAAACGCTTATTTAAAGCCCCGTCAACCTTACTCAAAGCAACATTAGCCGCTATCAAAATCATCAAAACCAATAAAATCGGCATCGTGGTAGGGTTTGGTGGTTATGTGACCGCACCCGGCGGATTGGCTGCCAAATTTTGTAAAATACCCATTTTGATTCATGAACAAAATGCCATCGCAGGCATGAGTAATAACTATCTATCTAAGCTTGCTAATCAAGTGTTAGAAGCCTTCCCAAATACCTTCACCGAACTACCTTCTAATAAAGTGATGACAGTTGGCAACCCCGTACGTGAGGCTATCGTACAAGTACCGCCACCAAAAGCCCGTATCGATGTCAATGATACCAGCCCTTTAAAGCTATTGGTCATTGGCGGTTCTCTGGGTGCTCAGGCACTAAATAATCATATCGCGCCCACGCTAAAAAAATTAGAAAGTCTGCCAGACGCCAAGCCATGGCAAGTGCGGCATCAATGTGGTAAAAACAACCAAGAGGCTACCCAAGCGGTATATAGCGAAGCACAACTCCAATCAACCCAGTATGAGATTTTGCCATTTGTCAAAGATATGGCAGAAGCATACAGCTGGGCAGATGTGATTGTCTGCCGTGCTGGGGCGCTGACGGTCACAGAAGTTGCCACGGTTGGATTGCCTGCGGTGTTTGTGCCGCTGCCCCATGCAGTCGATGATCACCAAACGGCCAATGCCAAAACCCTATCAGAACATGGCGCCGCGTTTTTAATGCCGCAAAAAGAATTAACGGCAGAGAGTTTAAGTGCCATTTTAGCCAAGCTCGACCGTCATCAAATCTTAGCGATGGCAGAAAAAGCACGTGAATTTGCCAAACCCAATGCCACACAGCTGGCTGCCGATGCCATTTTATCCCAGTTAAAACCTTAATTATTTTTACAACTTATAAGTCATTTATCATTGAGCCTGTCTATGTCAAAATCAGCCAAAACTGCCACTGCCCAATCTACTGAAAAACCTGAAAAACCTGAAAAAACCAACCGTGTCACCAAAAAAATTGCCAAGCGCGTGGTCGAAATCCCAGAGATGCGCCGTATACGCCACGTGCATTTTGTCGGTATTGGTGGGGCAGGGATGTGCGGTATTGCCGAAGTCGTCCATAATCATGGCTATATGGTTAGCGGTTCAGACATCAAACAAAGCCCAGTGACCGACCGTTTGACCCAAATGGGCATTCAAGTGTTTATCGGGCATGATTCCAAAAACATCAGTGAAGCCGATGTGGTCGTGGTGTCATCAGCGATTGATCGTACCAACCCAGAAATCCAAGCTGCCTTGTCAGGACGTATTCCTGTGGTACGCCGCGCCGATATGTTAGGTGAGCTGATGCGTTACCGTCATGGTATTGCGGTAGCGGGTGCGCATGGCAAAACTACCACCACTAGCCTGCTTACCATGATTTTAACCGAAGCGGGTTTGGATCCTACTTATGTGATTGGTGGTAAACTTAACGCGTCAGGCAAAAACGCGTCATTGGGTCAAAGCCGTTATTTGGTGGCGGAAGCGGATGAGTCCGATGCGTCGTTTTTATCGCTGCGCCCGATGGCAGCGATTGTCACCAATATTGACCAAGACCATATGGAAACCTATGGCGGCAGTTTTGACAAACTAAAAGCGGCGTATGTGCAGTTTTTACAAAATATGCCGTTTTATGGGTTAGCAGTATTGTGCGGTGATGACAAAGAGTTGTACGGACTGATTGATAAAATCGCGCGCCCTGTGTTGACTTATGGGTTAGAAAAACATAACGATGTGCAAGCGATTGACGTGGTGGCAGACGGCACCAAAACCCATTTTACCGTACTGCGTAAAGACCGTGAGCCCCTGCCGATTACTTTGAACATTCCTGGTATTCATAATGTCTATAACGCCTTAGCGGCTATTACCATCTCCACCGATGAAGGTGTCAGTGATGAAGCCATTTGCCAAGCGGTCAAAAAATTTGCTGGCGTGGGCAGACGTTTTGAAAACAATGGTAACTACCCTGTCAAAGATGGCGCAGGCGATGTGCTATTGATTGACGACTATGGTCACCACCCAACCGAAGTGGCAATGACTATCAAAGCGGCTCGCCAAAGCTATCCCGATCGCCGCTTGGTGATGATTTTCCAGCCTCACCGTTTTACCCGTACCCGTGATTGCTTCGATGATTTTGTGGACGTATTGTCACAAGTCGATGTGTTGATGCTACTCGATGTGTATAGCGCAGGTGAAGCGGTGATTGAAGGCGCAGATAGTCGCAGCCTTGCCCGTACCATCCGCACCCGCGGACAAGTTGAGCCAATTATGCTAAACATCAATGACATGGATCAAATCCGTCAGGTGCTAGGTAGTATGTTAAAAGGCAATGATTTGCTGATTACCCAAGGGGCGGGTAACGTGGGTCAACTCTGTCTAGATTTGGCAAAAAACAATTTATTTTTAACTGAAAAATAACGGCTTGATTGAACAACCGCTTGATTGAAAAACCACGCGGCAAGCGGTTATGAAACTTAAGGTATTGAAAAGCTGTTGTAGCTTGCCCATACTGCCAGCAGGCGATTATTTTATGAGTGAGCTAAAATTGCAAGCCATACCTAAACCATAGCTAAGTCATAGCCAAGCGATAGTTTAAAAATTTGTGTGAAATAATTATAGCAATGAATTCGGTTAACAAAAAATTAGGAATCAATATGTCAGAGCTTATCGATGTCAAACAATTTGGTAAAGTGGCGGTTGTCTGTGGGGGCTGGAGTGCCGAGCGTGAAGTGTCACTCACGAGTGGTCAAGCTGTGCTTGATGCGCTACTCGCTAAAGGCGTGGATGCCCATCACTTTGACCCCAAAGAAACAGATATCTCAAAACTGCGCGACTATGACCGCGTATTTAATGTGCTGCATGGCACTTTTGGCGAAGATGGCAGCCTGCAAGGGGTGCTAGACGGTTTTAATATTCCGTATACCGGTTGTGGCGTGTTAGCCTCTGCGATTGCCATGGATAAGTTTCGCAACCGCTTAGTTTGGCAAGCGTTAGATTTACCAAACGTACCCTATGTCGTGCTTGACGACAATACTGATTTTACTGCTATCGAACAGCAGCTAGGTTTGCCGCTGTTTGTCAAACCCGCCGCTGAAGGCAGTAGTGTTGGCGTCTTTAAAATTAAAGAAGCGGGCGAGCTTGCCAAGACCTACCCACAGCTCAAACAATACCACGGCGCTATTTTGGCAGAAAAAGCCATTACAGGCGGTGAGTATGCTTGCTCAATCCTCGGTGATGAGGTGTTGCCCAGTATTCGCATCATCCCAACGACTGAGTTTTATGACTACGAAGCCAAATACAATCGTGATGATACCGTCTACCAATGCCCATCAGATTTGAGCGAGGCGCAAGAACAAACCATGCAACAAATCGCAAGAAAAGCGTTTGCCGCCATTGGGGGTAAAGGTTGGTCGCGTGTGGATTTTTTACGAGATGACGAAGGCACGCTATATCTACTTGAACTCAATACGGTGCCAGGTATGACCAGTCATAGTCTGGTGCCGATGGCAGCAAAAGCGCGTGGCATGGATTTTGCGACGCTATGTGTGCGTATCTTAGAACAAACGTTGAGCGAATAAGTCATTTTCGTTTATATTTGTTTACAAAAAAAGTACTTGAATTGTCTAGAAGCGTATTATCTATTTACCATTCATTTCATTGAATTTGCTATGATATGCTTCTTGGCATAAATCCTTGTAATATTTTTAGTTATTTTGATTTTTGTTGTTGAGATTTTAGTAATTAATAATTTTAGACCGAGTTATGATTGGTCAATATGGCAAATTCATTTGTGGCAACTGCTTCTCTAGATACTACGCTCCCCAATCGCTTTCATCAGCTGCTGCCAAAGTTGTTAATGCTTGGCGTTGTGTTATTGTTGCTGATATTAGCGGCTTTGGCGATTAATGTGTTCAACAAATTACCCAATGCAGCGATTAGTTTGCAGCATAAAGGGTTAAATACCCAGCAAACCCTGCAGCTTCAGCAGTTATTGGGCGAAAAAGCCGACACAAATCTGCTCAAAGCTGATTTGCAAAGCTATCTAGCAAAACTTGAGACGGTAGATTGGGTAGGGCAAGCCGATGTGCGCCGTGATTGGCAACAAGGTATTGTGGTCAATGTAGTACCGCGCCAAGCCGTTGCCAAGTTTGGTAGTGAACGTTTAGTCGATGCCAATGGTACGGTATTTAAGCCCGCCGATAGCAATGACTTAAATAACCCTAGCTTGATGCAGCTACAAGGCGATAGCCAAAATGCCGTTGTCATGATGCAGCAAATCAAGCAAGTTAGTGATTGGTTTATGCCACTGGGTATGAAAATTGAAGAAGTCATCGTAACGCCCAGAATGGCATGGTTATTTCGCTTTGATAACGGACTTCGGGTACTGGTTGATAATGACAATACCTCAGAAAAACTGTATCGACTGAGCATCATGTTACAAAATCAGCTTAAGCCACAGCTCAAAACGCTGCAAACGGTGGATTTACGCTATAAAAACGGCATGGCAATTACCAAACGACCTGTGATACAGCAAGCTGGTGATACAACTGCCGTCAATGCCAAATCGGATGATACTAAATCCGTGACCGATGCCAACTCAACAACCGATTCGAAAACTAACGCCTTAAAAACCACCGCCAACCCCAGCCATTAGGTGAAACATAATTTTGTAGTGTTCTATGAAAAAGCCAGATCTGATCGTCGTCGTCCACCTAAGTGCTACCGCTATTCATACTGTGATTGGTCAAATCCACAGTGCGCAAGATATTCGTATTATCGGTTTATCTACCGTCAAAAACCATGATTTCGCCCAAGGCACCATTCGCCACCGCGAACGTCTAAAATCTGCCATCAAACAATCTATTCAAAACGCTGAAGACATGGCAAATTGCCGCGTAAACAGTGTTTGGCTTAGTTTTTCTACCCCAGATTTACAAAGCGTCAATAGTGTGGGCGAAGTCAAAATCAAACACGATATCGTACAAGCCAAAGACGTGGTCGCCGCGCTAACCCAAGCCAAAAATAAACATCTTACAGATGATTTGTATTTGATGCATTATGCCCAGCAAGGTATTGCGTTAGATGGCAATGCTGAGATGATTGATGATGCGATTGGCATGCAAGCAAATGACTTGATGGTGCTCTATCATCTGATGATGATGCCGGTCAAAGGTCGCCAAAATTTACAGCAACTGCTGCAAGAATGTGATGTCAGTATCGACCAAATGCTATTTGATGCTGTATCTACCGCCGAATACGGTTTATTACCTGAAGAAAAATACCATGGCGTATGTCTGATTGATATTGGGGCATCGACGACCAGTATTTGTGTTTACCGTGAAGATAAGCTGATTTATACCCATTGTTTTGCCGAGGGCGGTCATCACGCGACACTGGATATCTCTATGCTGCTAGATGTCACCATTGCTGAAGCAGAGAATATGAAAAAATCCCAAGCCAATGTCGATCGCCATGGGATTGACTCAAGCCAATTTTTTACCATCAAGCGTTCACAGCATGACGATGAAAAAACCATTAATATGCTTGAACTCCTTGAAGTCACTGAAGCCCGCTATATCAGTATTTTAGGTCATATTAAAAAAGAGCTGGATAAAGAAGGACTAAGTGAGTTTTTACAACAAGGCTATGTCATCACGGGCGGTGGTGCTGAAATGCGCGGATTATTGCCACTAGCCAAAAAAATCTTTGCCAATAAAGTAAACAAGGTCAATCAACACTCAGCGATTTCTGCCTATACCCAATATGGCGATGATGACAAGCTTCGCACCATTGCGGCAATGATTGGTGAGCGTAAATACCAAACCGCGTTTGGCACACTGTTATATAGTCAAAGTGAGGCGTTTCATCATAGCGAGAAAAGCTCACCTGACTCGTTGCAAGTTAAGCCCATGCGAGAAAAACTCAAAACTTTGAATAAATTTTTTGGTAAATTTTTCTAAAAAAGAGATGTTTAGTATTTTAAGAGTGCTCATGTTATGATTGACTCTAAAATCCACTAATTGTGTAATGATTTAATTGATATTTAATTTAATATGTTTGCTATTTATGCTGCTCAAGCCCACTTGACAGCATACGGAGATTTTTAATTATGGAAGCGAAGTTTAGTATTGTACAAGATCACACTGATACATTTGCCGATTCAGCCCGTTTAACCGTTATCGGTGTCGGTGGTGGCGGTGGCAATGCCGTTGAAACCATGGTACAAAATGGTGTAAAAGGCATTACCTTTGTCTGTGCCAATACCGATAGACAAGCGCTTGACCGCCTGTCAGCGCCCAATAAAATCCAGCTCGGTATCAAAAATAACAACCGCGGCTTGGGCGCAGGTGCCAACCCAGAAGTAGGGCGTGAAGCAGCCGAGAGCGATGAAGAACAAATTCGCCAATTGTTAGAAAATTCTGATATGGTATTTATTACCGCGGGTATGGGCGGTGGCACAGGTACAGGCGCTGCGCCAGTCATCGCCAGACTTGCCAAAGAGCTGGGCGTATTGACCGTTGCCGTAGTGACCATGCCATTTACCTTTGAAGGTGGCAGACGTAATAAAGTGGCTAGAGAAGGTATTGAGCAGCTTTCTAACTTTGTGGACTCCATCATCACTATCCCTAACGATAAATTGATGACAGTGTATGGCAAAATCTCTATGAAAGATGCCTTCAAAAAAGCCGATGAAGTCCTACTTCAAGCGGTGCAAGGTATCTCTAACATGATTTCAAAAGATGGTTTTATTAACATCGACTTTAACGATATTCGCACGGCAATGACCTCACGGGGTCATGCGATGATGGGTATCGGTAAAGGCAGTGGGGAAGACCGCGCTGAGATCGCTGCTGAAAAAGCCATCAAAAGCCCATTACTTGACAATTTATTACTTAAAAATGCCAAAGGTCTATTGGTCAACGTGGTGGCAAGCTCAGACTTTAACTTTGAAGAGCAAGAACGTATCACCCAAAAAGTGCATAGCTTGGTAGATATTGACGAAGCCAACATCTTCTACGGCGTGGTATTTGATGAAGACATGGGCGATGAAATCCAAGTGACCGTGGTGGCAACCGGTCTTACCCTAGATAATACCCCAAAGCACCCAGCTAGAGATTTTGTCTCAGATGCCTCTAGCACCCACAAAGTGGAAGCAGGTACGCATGAACCTGCGTATGCGGCACGCCGTGATATACCACATGCACCTCAGCCACCTGTACAGCAAACTATCGAGCCTGCGCCAGCACCGCAATCATCGCAGCCACAGCGCACAGGCAACAGTATTCAAGACTATCTACGTCGCCAGCAAAATCGCTAAGATACTGTATGATTTTTTAAAAGCCCCACAGCTTAATCGTTGTGGGGTTTTTTTATCACTGTAGCCAATCATAAAGGTCGATAAAATCAATCAAGCATCACTATGATGTAGAAAGGGACAATGGTAGAATAGCCAAATGTAACAAATTATATCAACCTAGCTTTGGCTAAGGATGAGTGCAATCTACTAGGGGGCATTATGCAGCAGCGTACTATTCAACAACCCATCAATCTTGAAGGCATCGGCTTACATAGCGGTAACCCTGTACACCTGCGCTTTTCTCCTGCACCCATTGACTATGGGATTCATTTTTTACGTAGCGATGTGGCACAGGCAAAGCCCATTCCCGCTATCTATCATGCAGTAACCGATACCATGATGTCCTCAAATCTCACCAATGAATTAGGTCAGCGCATTGGGACAGTCGAGCATTTGATGAGTGCAATCGCTGCGCTTCAAATTGATAATTTACAAATCGAAGTGTCAGCGCCTGAAATCCCAATTATGGATGGTAGTGCCATCGAATTTGTGCAAGTATTGCAACAAGCGGGTATTGCCGAGCAAACGTCTGCCAAACGCTATATTCAGGTGTTGCAACCGATTGAGGTTCGCGTGGAGGATAAAGTCGCAGGATTTCGTCCCTACGATGGATTTGTGTTAGATTTCCAAATTGACTTTAATCACCCTGCGTTTGATGGCTCACATCAAAAGTTTAAATTGGATTTTAATGAAGGCAATTTTATCGAGCATATTGCCAAAGCGCGCACATTCGGCTTTTTAAAAGATATTGAGTACCTAAAAAGCAATAACTTAGGGCTAGGGGGGAGTATGCAGAATGCCATTGTTTTAGATGATAGCGGCGTACTTAATCCTGAAGGGTTACGTTTTGACGATGAATTTGTGCGCCATAAAGTACTAGATGCGATTGGTGACTTATACCTTGCCGGGCACCAGATTTTGGGCGAGTTTTATGCGTATAAGTCAGGGCATGCGCTCAATAATAAATTGTTACAGGCTTTATTTAGTGATGAAAATAACTATAAAGTTGTAACAAAAAATGACAATGTTAACTAGATTTATTTAACTATATTAATTTTATTGTGTATTTTTACTAATCAAAGAATTTTACATATGGCTTGATTAGTAACATTTTTTCATCAAGAAGTTATCATTTTATTACACTAATTAAACCCAACCATCCAATTTTATCATTTCATTTTTGGATATCTTTTTTTAGCCATTGGCTACTATAAGCGTACTAAAAATAAAAAAAAAGATATCTTTACTCTCCTATTAATTGTAAATTTTTTTCTAGTTTTTTACTTTCACTTGCACAAGCCATTAATCTATTGATAAATCTTGCGATATCAGCAACATAATTTACATAAAGTTACATTGTAACTTGGCTATTTTAGTCTTTTATCAGTTTTTGTAACGCCGTTCTAAGTGGCTCGTTATCCGTGACAAGGTCACATAGCTGTGTTATATTTCGCTTCGTAAATTCGCTTAGCTCACAATTCTTTACATTGCTAACATTATGATTACACTGTAAACCTGGCATTTGCGAGCCATGAATAGCTTTGACAATCACCACCCGAAAACGTAACTGATTAAATTGATGAAAATTGTTGTCGAACGCTTGCAGGGTTGATAGTAGGTGCTGCTGGTTGTAATTGAGGTGATTGGCAAGGGTATGACTGTTCGTACTCACCACAAGTCTAAACGATTCACAAGCAATCACTTGTAAGCTTGCTAAGACCTCTTGAGGCAACACGTTTTGCCAAGCGCTGCGAACATCGTTCGTCAATTGCTGTAACTGCTGCAGCTTTTTTTGAAACGGTAATTGATAGTTGGCAAGACGCTCAGTGCGGGAAGCAAGATGGTTGGTTGGTTTTTTCATAGTCAATGAGCAGTGTGGTGGGTAGTTAAGCGACAAAAATTTTGATTTAGTCTTAGTATTGGGTCTTAGTGTTAGTGTAGGTGATTTTAAGACCAAGTTATAGTGAATTAAATCTTGCCAATGCGCTAAAGCAGCGTTCACATGACATTGGCACAGGGTTTAATAGCATAAGGTTTAACAAAGGATAAAAGATGAAGTTAGCTCTAATCGCATTACCAGTTGTTGCTTTAACCACAATGAGTGTTGCACAAGCTCAAATTCTATCGATTACCAATGCCGGTAAAACCAGTCAAGTTATTGTTCGTGAAGATGATGGTGAAGATTATTATCTGCCTTCAGACGCCGTCAATGCCGCTATCAAAAATCTAAGCCAGCAAACCCAGCAAAAAGAAGACCGCCTCGCAAGTTTAGCACAAAAGCTATCGACTCAGCCAACCACCATTATCAACATGCCTGCAATGGGCAGCTATGCGGGTAATGGCATGTTAGCGTTGCGTCCTATTACATCATCTGCGCGCATGAGTTCAGTTTTTGGCTATCGTATCCACCCTGTCACTGGTAAATCACAGTTTCATAAAGGGATGGATTTTGCTGCCCCCATCGGCACCCCTATTTATGCCACAGGTAATGGTGTGGTGACTTTCTCAGGTTGGGGTACAGGGTATGGTCGTTATGTTGAAGTAGATCATGGCAACGGTACTGTCACGCGTTACGCACATACCTCTGCAAACTATGTTAACGTTGGCGATACGGTGTATGCAAACCAGCAAATCGCGGCGGTAGGCAACACGGGTCGTTCAACAGGCGCCCATCTACATTATGAAGTGCGCCAAAATGGTCAAGCTGTCAATCCGCAAACTTACTTAGCAATGGCGCCAGCGCGTTAATCGTGACAATATCTCGATATATAAAAAAACTGGCTTTAAGCCAGTTTTTTATTTTTCGCTGTGCTATGGTTTAAAACGGTTTAAAACCATCATAATTTAGGTGTTTATCCAGTGTGCCTTGTTATGAAAGTCCGCTGGGTGTGCATGCTGTATGGCCCAATAACTCATTTCATCGACGGTTGGAGCTAAGCTATCTGCTAAACCATTGTATGACGGTTGCTGAATCACACGCGTTGGATTTAGCGCATAATTACCATTTGCACCCACCAACTTGTCCAATGCTGATTTGGCAAATGTCATACCGACACGAAAAGTACCAACGCTAAACGCATATTGCTGCTCTACCGCTCGTACATGGGTGAGGAGCATTGGACTTGCAGAACACCAAAAAACAAGCGCAAGCTCAGTATCTTGTGTAACGGCTTGGCTAAAAAAATTGATATCCTCACCATAAGTCAGCGCTGTGATAGGCAAGCGCCGAGGGGGTAATGCATTCGGTGTCCGATAGCTGTCAAAATAATAAAGATTAAACTCACCATTGGTCGCCAAATTGACCTCAAGATACGGGCTATCCGCTTGGCTATCTTTGGCAATAAAACACTCAAAACAATCTGCTTGCCATAAATAATCTTGACGCATCACACGTTCAAGTGCCAATGGGCTAAATGTCGGAAAATTTGCCCATAGACCAGCTTGGAGAGCGGTTTGACTATCATCAATCTTGGGATGGGCAGCATCAAATAAGATAGTTAAAAATTTACTATCAGCAACCATATGTACTGAGAGCCGGTAGTCCAGTGTTGCCGATACGGTGAGTGGTTCAACCGTGCCCGTCAGTGCGAATGTCACACCCTGTAACGCGTTCATTGTAGCCTTAGCCAAAACGTACCAAGTTTGATAACTTAGGATTGGCGTCCAGATTGCGACGTAATAATAATACCATACGCCCGATACTGGTGACCAAAATCGCATCAGTGGCTTCAACAATCGCATTTGCCACAGCGTCACGATCTGCTTTGCTACCGGCTGGGATTTTTACTTTAATCAGCTCATGATCGGTCAGTGCGCGCCCAATTTCTTCAATAACGGTTGGGGTAACGCCTTGACCCCCAATCATTACCACAGGGTTCAGCTGGTGACCGATGCCTTTTAAATGTTTGATATCCGCATTTGATAAGCTTGAATTTGCCATAACTGTCAATTGACCTATAAAAAAATTAGCTAGCATTATACCATATTAATCATTTTGCCTAATAAATTATGGGCAATACATAGGCAAAAACACATAGGCAAAACGCTGCCATGACTTATCAATCTACAAAAATCACTGGATTAAAAAAAATCAATAGCCAATCCATGAGTTAACACAAGCTAACTGGGTGAAATATGCTAAAATAACAGCCTTAACCCTTGAGATTGTCAAAATTTACCAATGGTCATTCTAGGATGGCTTTGGGTTTTTTAGCCAAATCCCAAGTGAAGAATTTTTAAACTATATATAAAGGGTAGTTTGTAGAGAATTATGGCAACGCGTATTACCAACAAAAAATTGTCTAAAAGTAGCCGTGCGTGGATGAAAGAGCACATTGACGACCACTATGTCAAACTCGCCCAGCGCGATGGCTATCGGGCAAGAGCAGCTTACAAATTGCTAGAAATCAACGAAAAACTGCAGCTGATCAAAAAAGGCATGACGGTGGTCGATTTGGGTTCTGCTCCAGGCAGCTGGTCGCAAGTTGCTGGCAAACTAGTCGGTGACAATGGCAAGCTCATTGCCTCAGACATCTTGCCGATGGATACGCTAGAGAATGTGACCTTTATCCAAGGTGATTTTCGTGAGCAAGAAGTCTTTGACAAAATTATGGCAGAAGTCGCCGATAAAAAAGTGGAAGTGGTGCTATCTGATATGGCGCCCAATACCTCTGGTTTTACCGCAGTCGATCAGCCACGCATAATTTATTTGTGTGAACTTGCCATGGACTTTGCCGAGCAAGTGCTCCCTGAAGGTGGCACCTTAGTGATTAAGGTATTCCAAGGCGAAGGCTCTGACGCCTTACGAAAAAATATGCAGCAGCGTTTTAGTAAAGTGCGCAGTATCAAGCCTGCAGCGTCACGCGTACGCTCAAAAGAAATGTATTGGATTGCTACCAAATAAGGTAATTTGCTTCAGTCTATCAATGAAGTTGACTGGATAAAAATTGGTAATATGTTTTTACTAGAAAATAACAGAGAATTCGCTTGATAATGTTAAGGTAAATCCATATATCATGCTATATTGAAAGATTAATGTAACGTCCATTTTTGGTGAAAAATCTACCTATCTTTGGTAAACATTTTGATTTAACCCCACTTTTTAATCAACCCCCTAACGCGAAGGATGAAAAACAACGTGAGCGACATGGTAAAAAATACCTTATTGTGGTTAGTTGTGATAGGGGTATTAGTGCTAGTCTTTAGCAATTTTGATACCCGCAATGAACCTGATAAGCTCAATTACTCCCAATTTGTCACTGCGGTGGCAACTGACCAGGTCAAAAGTGTCAAAATTGACGGTGAGCAAATTTCTGGCGAAAAGAAAAACGGCTCAACCTTTGAGACAGTGCGTCCGGCGGTCACTGACACTGAGCTAATGCCAAAACTTATCAAGCATAATGTTGAAGTTCAAGGCGCCACCCCTGAACGTCAAGGCGTGATGATGCAATTACTGATTGCAAGCTTCCCAGTGCTATTGATTATTGGTTTGTTCTTGTTCATCATGCGTAACATGAGCGGTGGTGGTGCAGGCGGTGGTCGCGGCATGGGTCCGATGAGTTTTGGTAAATCTAAAGCCAAAATGTTATCAGAAGACCAAATCAAAGTGACATTTGCAGATGTGGCAGGGTGTGATGAAGCCAAGCAAGAGGTGACGGAAATTGTCGACTTCTTACGTGACCCAGAGAAATTTACCAAACTTGGCGCAACTATTCCACGTGGTGTGTTGATGGTAGGTCCGCCCGGTACTGGTAAAACCTTGCTTGCCAAAGCGATTGCAGGTGAAGCCAAAGTACCCTTCTTCTCAATTTCAGGCTCTGACTTTGTTGAGATGTTTGTGGGTGTCGGTGCAAGCCGTGTGCGTGATATGTTTGAACAAGCCAAGAAAAACGCCCCTTGTATCATCTTTATTGACGAGATTGATGCTGTCGGTCGTCATCGCGGCGCAGGCATGGGCGGTGGTCATGATGAGCGTGAACAGACTTTAAACCAGTTATTGGTTGAGATGGATGGTTTTGAAGGCAATGACGGGGTGATTGTGATTGCGGCAACCAACCGCGCCGATGTACTCGATAAAGCATTGTTGCGTCCAGGTCGTTTCGACCGTCAAGTGCAAGTTGGATTGCCTGATATCAAAGGTCGTGAGCAAATTCTTCGTGTACACATGAAAAAATTGCCCTCAACAATTGGCGTCGATATTCGTTCATTGGCGCGTGGTACCCCAGGTTTTAGTGGTGCGCAATTAGCGAATTTGGTGAACGAGGCGGCGCTATTTGCTGCACGTAACAACAAAGCGTCAGTCGATATGAATGACTTTGAAGAAGCTAAAGACAAGCTTTATATGGGTCCAGAACGTAAATCGATGGTACTGCGTGAAGAAGAGCGTCGTGCAACGGCTTATCATGAAGCAGGGCATGCCTTAGTGGCTGAAATGCTACCGGATACCGACCCTGTCCATAAGGTCACTATTATGCCCCGTGGTTGGGCGTTGGGGGTCACGTGGCAATTGCCAGAGCATGATCAGACTAGCGTCTATAAATCAAAAATGCTAAATGACATTGCGATTTTATTTGGTGGTCGTATCGCTGAAGAAGTCTTTATCAATCAGCAATCGACTGGCGCGTCAAATGACTTTGAACGTGCCACCAAAATGGCGCGTGCGATGGTTACCAAATACGGTATGTCAGATGCCATGGGTGTAATGGTGTATGAAGAAGATGAAAATCAAGGTTACTTTGGTGCCTCATCTCGCACTATCTCAGAAGCGACCCAGCAAAAAGTGGATGATGAAGTTCGTCGTATCCTAGAAGCGCAGTATGATATCGCACGTGCATTAATTGAAGGTAATGCGGACAAAATGCATGCCATGGTCGATGCGTTAATGAAATGGGAAACTATTGACCGTGACCAATTGCAAGACATTATGGCAGGTATCCCACCACGCGAGCCTAAAGTTTATCAAGAGCCTGTTAGAGTAAATTTTGATAAACCAAGTAATCCACCCTCAAGTGGTTCGGGCTTAACCCCGCCGCCGTTACCTGCAATGTAAATTATCCATGATATGAGTTACCCAAAAACCGCTACCAACTTGATAGCGGTTTTTTTGTTTTTCACTTAAAATAGTAAAAAATTTTAGCCATCATTGTGGACATCATGCAGTTACAGCCCATTCCCAACTTTGCCATTCATTATCATAATCAAACGCTCGATTTATCTTATCCTCATATCATGGGTATTTTAAATGTCACCCCAGACTCATTTTCTGATGGCGGTCGATATAATCATATTGACCAAGGTTTGCGTCATACTGAGCAGATGATCAAAGACGGGGCGACGATTATTGATGTAGGGGGTGAGTCTACTCGCCCAAATGCTAGTCCCGTGAGTGAGCAAGAAGAAATTGACCGCGTTATTAAAGTGGTTGAAGCGATTGATCATAACTTTGATGAGCAAGTCTGGGTGTCGGTTGATACCAGTAGCCCGACCGTGATGACACTCGCCAGTCAAGTCGGCGCCAAAATTTGGAATGATGTCCGAGCATTGACGCGCCCCGATGCCATTGCTACCGCTGCCAAACTTGATATACCTGTCATGCTCATGCACATGCGTGGTGAGCCAACGACCATGAATCAGCTCGATGATTATCAAGACTTATATACCGATGTTATTACCGAGTTACAGCAGCGCATTGATGAGGTTATGGCGGGTGGGGTCAGGCGTGACAATCTTATCATTGACCCAGGGTTTGGCTTTGCCAAAAACGCCCAGCAAAATCTGGCATGGCTGAATGAATTTTATCGGTTGCATAGGTTTAACTTACCTGTCATGGTGGCATTATCCCGTAAACGCTTTGTTGGGGAAGTCCTCAAGTCAGCCAATCTACCCCATGACCCTACCGACAGAGATGTTGCTAGTATGGTTGCAGGGCTATTTGCTGTGCAACAAGGGGCGTGTATATTGCGCACCCATAACGTCGCAGCGACGAAAGCAGGGCTTGCGATGTGGCAAGCGACCCAACAGGCAAAAGCTTCATAAAAATTTATAAATTACATAAATTTAACGCGCAACAACAAGGATTTATCATGAGTGACAACCAGCCAGAACCTACATTAGAGCAGCGCAAAGTTATCTATCGTGCCAGACGCGGGCTAAAAGAACTCGATTATTATTTTGACCCGTATGTGAGAGCGCACTATCTACAAGCCGACTCACAAGAGCAGCAAATTTTTGCAGAATTGGTGAAAGAAGAAGATCCTGATTTGCTGGACTGGTTTTTACACAATCACCCGACCAAGCCAGAATTTGCTGATTTGATAGCCAAGCTCAAATCATTAAAAGCTTCTTCTTAATGGACTTAGATGAACGAGCGCTACTTATCGCGTCATAATACTTCATTTATTGACATTGATGCCACGCTCAAACCCAGTGTGGATAAAAAACTGCTTTGGGGAGCTTGTTTATGGGTGGTTGTTGGCATTTTGGCACTCGTACCTTTGGCGCTTACCTATAAACTTTTGCTAGGTATGGTCGCTATAGCCAGTCTCTGGTTAGGGCAAATTTCCAGTTGTCACTTATTGGCTATATCATCGTTACACGCCAAGCCGCAAAGTAACAATCAAACCTTACCCTATGACAACTTTGATTTTTTAACCTGGCAAATCCAGTGGGTACGTGGGGTTGTCAAAGTAACTAGACATCATAAGCAAGCGGTGTGGCAAGCAAATTTGCTGGGCATCGCTGATATGGGATGCTTGGTGATTTTAACGTTTAGGTTGATAGAATCAGCGCCAACTAAAATCAGCGTAACCATTTGGCAAGACCAAGTGGATCGCGATACATGGCGGCAATTTAAGGTGTTAGCGAAGACAGTAGGGCGATAACAAAAATGGTATATAAGTTATATTCAATATTGCTACAATTAAATCAACCAAGTCTTGGGACGGATGCCTAACGCAGTTGGCGTGCATCAGCGCGGTATCATTGGTGATACATAACAATCATTGAAAAAGATAAATAAAAGGGAACGACCATGGGTCTATTAACAAGTCTAGTAACACAAGTGGCGCAAAGTGCCATTCAAAGCAAAATGGGCGGTCAAAGCCAAGCAGATATGGGCGGCCTAGGGAATATTTTTGGTAATGTATTAGGCGGCGGGACGCAGCAGCCACAAATGCAGTCAAATGGTTTTGGGTTGGATGATATCATCGGTATGGCAATGAACCAAAATCAAGGTATGTCCCAAGGTGGCGTGCTAGGACAAGTGCTAGGTAGCGTGCTAGGGGGTGGCATGGGCGGCGGTCTAAGCGGTGGTATGGGCAATAACGTGGGTATGAACCAATTTCCACAAAGCCAAAGTGGCTTTGGTGGTAAAGGTATGTTAATGGCGGCTTTGTTGCCAATCGCGCTGATGTTTATTCAGCGTAATGGGGGTCTATCAGGCGCTTTTAATAAAATCCAAAATATGGGATTTGGGCATCAAGCCAACTCTTGGATGAGTGCAGACCAATCAAACCAACCATTGGATGCCAATGATATCAATCAGCTATTTGATAATAATGAGTTGGCGCAAGTTGCGGCACAAACTGGTGTCGACCAAAGCGAAGTCCGTCAAAGTATGGCGGAGCTTTTACCACAGTTATTTGATAGCTTGACGCCAAATGGCGACACCCAAACTGAGAGTCAGGCCAATAATGAAATCAGTGATATTTTGGCGCAATTAGGCAATGCGAATCGCTAAATTAGCATGACTAAAAAAGCCAGTGACAAAACTGGCTTTTTTATTGGGTTTTATTTCGCTCTCTTGGTCAAATTTTGGTTTTGTCTATTTTATCTAAAGCGTAGGCGAGTGTTGACTGCTTTTTTATAAAACAGCTAAAAGTGAAAATTCGTCAAATCGACTTGTTTACCCGTCCAAAGCGCAAAACTTAATGCCCCTTGATTGACCAGCATTCCCAAGCCATCTGAGGTTTTGGTATTTTTCGCCTTAAAAAAGTCCAAAAACGCCGAGGGTTTACCATACATCATGTCATACGCAAAATCGACCGTCATATCCTTGGCGAACGGCAATGTGTCACCGCTCAGACCTATCGACGTTGCATTGATAATCACCTCAATATCGGTGGGCAAATCCGTCAAACTTGAAAAGGTGAGCTTATCGGTATCAAATAATCGGGTTAAATTCTCTGCTTTTTCTACTGTGCGATTGGCAATATGCAGCGATTTTACTTGCGCATCTAGCAACGGCAAAATCGCGCCACGAGTCGCCCCACCTGCCCCCAAAATAGCAACGTTCGCGTCTTTTAAATTGACGCCTTGCGACAATAAATCCGCCACCAAACCGCGACCATCGGTATTGTCGCCATACAGTTTCCCCGCTTTGATGGCAAGGGTGTTGACTGCACCCGCCAAGCGCGCGTATTCAGATAGTTCACCGCGCTGCTGACAAAGCGCAAATGCCATCTCTTTAAAAGGTACGGTCACATTTGCCCCTGTGCCACCGCCTGCAAAAAATGCTTCGATGACAGCGGTAAAGCTGTCGACATCGTTGGGACAATATTGGCGTTGGTAAGACAAGGTGATGCCCGTTTGTTTGGCAAACGCTTGGTGCAAATCAGGCGATTTGCTATGGGCAATCGGATTGCCGATTACCATGCAGTGATAACGGACGTTTGAATCAGGAATTGATGACATGGGAAAACCTATAATACGATGAGTAAAATTACCAATTGCCACCACTTTACAATAACTGTGGCTGCTATATCAATGCTGGGTTTTGATTGGGTGGGTTTTAATTGGCTAGGTTATGATTGGGTGGGTGTAAAGCTTAGCATTTCATCAACGTGGCTAAAAATAACAACAAAAGCGTACTGTTAACTGCTGTCAATGCCTTGTTACAATGCGCTATCCACACCAACCCGTTATACATTACACAATGAAGCTAATTGCCCGCAAACCGCTTTTTTTACCGCGTCAAAACCGCTTAGAACATCCGATAGACGCTACCCAAAAAGGCGCTACCCAAAAAGGCGTTACTCAAAATAAACCCACTTGGCTAAAAAATCTTGGCTGGGGCTGCATTATCTTAGCATTCACCTTAACTGGCTGTGATAAGGTCAAACAAATCGCCTCACAACGCAATGCCAGTGTCACCGCTAGCACTACCGTATCGACCACAGCCGCCAATCCGTCTATCAACCCTACCTCGCAGCCAACGCCTGTGGTCTATCCCATTAATGAATGGCAGCAACAAACGCTGGCAAAAAAAGTCAGTATCCACGATACCGAAGCTGTGACGTTACTGTTAGGTCAACCTATCACCATTGATACGCAAACTTTGGACTACCGAAGCAATGTGGCGAGCAAATATAGTTTTGCCAAAACCGGTGAGCCGTATTTTGATTTGCTTGATTCGCCTATGTATATCGAGTTACAGTGGTATCATGCCAGTGCCTATGACAATGCCAGCGTTAAAAACATCAGTATCCAGCATGCCAAAACAGCGTTTCATCTGACCCAACATTGGTTTGGGCAAGATGGCTCAGACATTGTTGCCCACATGGTACAAGGACAGCCGATTAAAAATGCGAGCTACCACGGAATTTTGGTAGAATTAGCACGCTGTGACAATTATCATTGTGATTTGGTGGTCAGAAAACCCACTGTCACCGCCAAAACTGCTAAAAAAAGCGGCTAATTGATGCGGCTTTCACTGTCATACAGTCCAACTATTAATTTAATCAAGTAGCCAAATAACCATGTGGTATTCATTATCTGATGCTCAGTATGCCAAGCAAACGCCAATCACCGCTATCGATATTGACTCACGTGTCATAGCGTATGGCGATGGGTTCTTTACCACCATGGCGGTGGTGGCAGGACAAATCAATTGGCTGAGTTTCCACTTAGATAGAATTGACGAGAGTGCCCAGGCGTTACAACTCAATTTAACCAACGCTGATTTAGAGGCAGCCAATTTAGAATCCCCCAATCATACTATCCGCGCATACTTTAATAGCCAGTTAGCCAATTTTGCTAAAACCCTCAATCACGGTATGCTCAAGCTGATAGTCTGCCGAAAAAACCAACCTATCAAAGGCTATGGATTTTGCAACTCTGAATTTGACGCTTTTATTAAGCTCATGCCCACCGATAAGCCATTAGCACAGCAAGCCAATCAAGTCATCATCCAACCTGCCGCTACCGCCATCTGTCTTACGCAGCAAATTGCGTGTTTACCCAAACCCTTGGTAGGGCTTAAGCTACTAAACGCCCAAGATAAAGTGATGGCAAGTCACGAGCTGTGGCAGAACCAAACCCAAAATGCACAAATGATTGATGGGTTGGTACAAGATGTGATGGGGCATTGGGTAGAAGGCACCTTTTGCAATGTGTTTTATCAGCTTAATCATGAAAACGTGTGGTACACACCGCCCATCAACCGCTCAGGGGTAAAAGGGGTGATGCGGCAGGTGTTATTGGCTAAGTTTGCCGAGTCCGATAGGGCGCATAAGGAGCGGTATTTAGCCAGCGAGGAGTTATCCAATATCACAAGCTTGTTCTTTTGCAATGCTGTACGGGGGATTTTGCCCATTCAAGCATTGATGCTACCCAATGGGCAGTCAACCGTACTTGATTTGACCCCAATCCATACGCAAAAATTAACTTAAATCGTGTTGCTGGTAACTAAAAAAAATTGCTATTTTTGTCATTAATTGTTAAATTCTCGCTTATTGAGTCAATATAAGCTTTCTCTATGAACGACCAATCTGATAATAATATGTCTAGTAACTCAGACGGTTCTGAGCATCATCCTACTCAGCACAGTGACACCCCTCACACCGCGGATATTCCAGATTCTCAATTGCAGGACAATCATAGCAAAGATAAGGGTACCGATGACAAGGATATCACGGATAAGGATGACGAAGACTCGCATAGCAAAAACGTCAATGGCAATGATGCTTGTCTGATTAATCGTTCAACGCGAGAATTCAATGACCACATCACCGGTAGAAACAAAAAAAATAAATACCGTCTACTGGGACTGCTTGGGTTTATTGTATTGGTGCTGGGCTGGTTGTTATTTGCTTGGTACAACACCCTATATGGCACTATCACCCAACCAAAGCAGATGGTGACCATCAATAAAGGTCAAACCTACTATGCACTGGTAGACGACTGGGATAAAAAGAAAAAGCTGTTCGTTGCGCCACTTGCCAAACTATATATCAAAATGACGGTGGATAAACCGCTTCATTCAGGGGTATATCAACTGCCTGAAAATCCAAGTTTTGCCAATTATTTAGCCATGCTACAACAAGGTGAGAAAGTCGCTTTTATCAAAGTGCAAATCATTGAAGGTAAAACAGCCAAAGATTTATATCAGCATTTGACGGACAATAAAGGGATTAAAAACGAAGTTATCCATGGTAGCAAAGTTGACGTTGATAAACTTGGGCTCAATATCCCTGCTGACTATCACCCGAATGGCAACCTTGAAGGTTGGTTTTCACCCGATACCTATTATTTTAATGAAGGCAGTAGTGATAAAAAAGTGCTAACGGATTTATTTACCCGTCAACACACGGCGCTGATGGAAAACTGGAACAATCGCCAAGCCAATCTGCCGTACAAGACACCGTATGAAGCGCTGATTATGGCATCGATTATTGAAAAAGAAACCAGTGTCGAAAGTGAGCGTGGTGAAGTGGCAGGCGTGTTCGTCAACCGTCTGAAGAAAAACATGCGCCTACAAACCGACCCCACCGTGATTTATGGCATGGGCGATCGTTACGATGGTAATATTCGCAAATCTGACCTTGAAGAAAAAACCGCTTACAACACCTACCAAATTGACGGCTTACCACCGACACCGATTGCCTTGCCAAGTATTGCATCCATTAAAGCGGCACTCCACCCAAATCAAACCGATTCGCTATATTTTGTGGCAACGGGCAATGGCGGTCATAAATTTACCAGTAATTTAGAAGACCATAACCAAGCGGTGCAAGATTATCTGCGGGTGATGCGTGAAAAACGCGCCAGCCAAAACAGCCAATCAAGTCAGTAAAAAACGATACCCATGCAAACAGCTGCGAAAGCCCCCATTAGCGAAAAATTTATCTCATTTGAAGGTACCGAAGGGGTGGGTAAGTCCACCTTGATTGCCAATGTGGCAGCGCATTTGACCGCGCAAGGCATCGACTTTATCCAGACCCGTGAACCGGGCGGCAGTCCGTTTGCTGAGCAGTTACGCACCATGTTACTTGACCCTGCAACCACCATGACAGAGGACAGTGAACTGCTATTGATGTTTGCGGCACGTGCCGATCATGTGGCGCAAGTGATTTTGCCCGCGCTCGCTCAGGGTAAATGGGTGCTGTGCGACCGCTTTACCGATTCCACCATTGCCTATCAAGGGTTTGGGCGCAAACTGGGCGATAGGGCAGAACTTAGCAAAATTGAATTACTGATTAGGCATTTTGTGGCAAAAATCCCAGATATGACCATTTGGTTAGATTTACCGGTCCCAGAGGGGATGAGCCGTGCCAAAAATCGTGGCAAACTAGACCGCTTTGAGCAAAATCAGCTAGCGTTTTTTGAGCGGGTACATCAAGGATTTGCTTATCAAGCAGCGCAGCAACCGCAGCGCGTCAAACGCATTGATGCGCAGGGTACAGCCGATGAAGTGTTGGCAAAAGTGCTAACGCAGCTGGGTATTTAATGTCGTTATTTAGTGCTATCAAGCTTTTAGAATTATTATAAAAAAAGGGGATGATAAACTTCCCCTTTTTTATTTAACCCATACTATGGCATAGATGGCGTTAGAATCACATCTGCCGCCACTGGCAAAGTTTGTGGAAAGTCTTTGTTGTAATGCAGTCCGCGCGATTCGTGGCGACGTAGCGCCGAGCGGACAATCAGCTCAGAGACTAGCAGCAAATTACGCAATTCAATCAGATTTTTACTGACTACGAAGTTGGCGTAGTAATCATTTACTTCTTGTTTTAACAACAAAATGCGGTTGAGTGCGCGATGCAGGCGTTTATCCGAGCGCACAATACCAACGTAGTGCCACATGCTTTGGCGCAGCTCATCCCAGTTTTGCAGCACGATGACTTCTTCGTCAGGGTCGGTCACATCTTGGCTGTCCCAGTCAGGGATAGCAGGAATGGGGGGAACGCGATTTTCTGCAAATGCGGCGGCAATATGCCGCGCTGCACTCATCCCATACACAAAACATTCTAACAGCGAGTTACTCGCCATGCGATTGGCACCATGCAGACCCGTAAAGGACGTTTCGCCCATGGCATATAGATTGAACACGTCGGTTTGGGCGTTTTCATTGACCATCACCCCACCACAGGTGTAGTGAGCGGCGGGTACTACAGGGATTTTATCTTGGGTCATGTCAATGCCTAGCTCTAATAGCCGCTCATATAGCATAGGGAAATGACCTTTAATAAAGGCTGGTTCTTGATGCGTAATATCTAACCAAACATGACGTATTCCCAAACGCTTCATCTCAAAGTCGATGGCGCGAGCCACTATATCACGCGGTGCCAGCTCACCCCGTTCATCGAAGCGAAGCATAAAACGCTCACCTTCTGGGTGTTCTTTGGTTGCTGGCAGGCGCAGGTAGGCACCTTCACCGCGCATGGCTTCGGTAATTAAAAACGAACGCGCTTCTGGATGATAGAGACAAGTAGGATGAAACTGATTAAATTCCAAATTCGCAACGCGGCAACCTGCCCGCCATGCCATCGCGATACCATCGCCCGTGGCAATATCGGGGTTGGATGTATATAAATACGCTTTTGATGCCCCGCCGCAGGCTAAGGCGATAAAGGGCGCGGTAAAGGTCAGCACTTGATTGGTGTTCAAATCAAGCGCGTACAGTCCCACGGCACGATTAGGCTCGGTAATTGGACTGTAGTTGTGTTTGCTAAGTTTGTTGGTGGTGATGACATCAATGGCAGCAACATACTCAAACAGTTTGACATTCGGGCATTGTTTGACACGTTTGGCTAACGTGGTAGAAATGGCCACCCCAGTGGCATCTGCCGCATGGATGATACGACGTTTGGTATGACCGCCTTCACGCGTCAGGTGCAAGGTTTCGTTTTCATCCAAGGTAAATTTGACACCTTGTTTGAGCAAAAACTCCACCGCTTCTCGGCTATGCTCTACCGTAAAACGTACCGCATCTTCATGACAAAGACCTGCCCCTGCAATCAAGGTATCATCGACATGCTCATCAACCGAATCATCATCCGATAGTACCGCCGCCACGCCGCCTTGGGCATAAAAAGTGCTGGCTTCAGTGAGCTTGTCTTTTGCCAAAACCGCAATCGATAGATGGCTTGGCAAGGATAAAGCTAACGATAAACCTGCACCGCCACTGCCGACAATCACCACATCAAACGCGTGGCGATGGTTAGCCTGTGCTTGGGGCTTTGCAGTTTCTTTGATAGGGGAGTTTGACACATTAACGCTTGCTGTCATAACGCTGACGTCCTTCAAATTAATGAGTTAAAGAGCCAAAAAATCTAAGCAAGCGCTGAGCAAATTGGGTCACCGTGCTACATTTAAAAGGCTTTGTTTAAAAGGCTATCTTTAAAAGCTATGGTTAAAAGGCTAAGTTTAAAAAGCTATGTGAAAATAAAACTATCATATCAGTTTTTATAAATGATGGCGGATTTTTTGTACGGTTTGTTGTTTAAGTAGCAATCCCATCCAAATAGCCCATGGTTAAGGCTAAACAGGGTACGACGTATGCAAACGCGCTCGTCTTTGTTTTGCCGTCACTGACAGACAAAGAATCTAAAATGCAAAGTCAGGCATTTTTGGATGAGTTAAATACAAAAAATTCGCCTAGCTGTTCAGCCATTTTTTGCGATATGATGACAGTTTAAATTGTCATATCCATGATTGCCATTTATAATGGGCGCTTTTTTTTATACGTATTTGTCATGCAAATTATTGATTATTCAGTAAATTTAGGTAACGCTTGATATGGGTGGTAGCATGATTGGCAGTTGGCTAGGTCATCTTGGCGCGCTCATTGCCATTTTGGTAATCCTATGGTCGTGCCTAAAAACCGTGCAACTCAAAGCGCGAACAGATAACCTGCAAATCCTACTGCAACTGGTCAGCTTTTACGCGCGCTATTGGTTTGTTTGGTTGTTAGTGTGGGCAAACGTGCAGCTGCTGTATGACAACCAAATCATCTACTGGCTGCTTATCGCGTTATCGCTGTTGTATATCTATATGAGCTGGGTTGAGCCCAATCGGCTGCGCGTTTCGCGTTTTTCAATTAATTTGACCGTACCTGCGACTTATCAAGCTGCGACCTATCAGCCCGCGACCGATATTTCACTGGCTGCAGCAGCATCACAACCTATCAAACGACAACCTATCAAAAGACAAGCTGCAAAAATTGCGGTGCTGAGTGATATCCATGTGGGTATATTTTCTAACCCCCATCAGTTAGCGCGTTTGGTAAAATGCCTTAATCGCTTAGAGGTTGATGCGGTGCTGATTTTGGGTGATTGGTTATATCAAGCGACAACTTTGGATGCCCAACTAAGCCCATTTAAAACGCTGAACAAGCCTTGCTATACCGTCCTTAGCGATGCCGATACCCAGCAGGTTATCGATGATGCGCAAAATAGCGAACCTGCTAGCAATATGCAGTTAAAGCACATCTTACCAACCTTCGGTATTCAATTATTGCCTGAGCAAGGCTTGTATATTGCAGGGATAAAAATCATAGGCATTCATAATGGCAGTACAATGGATTTACCGCGCGTGATTGAACAGCAGCGCAGCGTGGGGCAGCCATTAGTCATTGCCACCCATGATATCAAGCAGTTAGAAGCCAATCCGCGAACGTTAAGTGAC
This sequence comes from Moraxella sp. CTOTU48717, assembly GCF_032057165.1. Lineage (NCBI taxonomy): Bacteria > Pseudomonadati > Pseudomonadota > Gammaproteobacteria > Moraxellales > Moraxellaceae > Moraxella > Moraxella sp. CTOTU48717. The sequence continues at coordinate 41,896 of NZ_DAMBBC010000004.1, forward strand.
GCCAACAACGATACTTTGGTGATTGCGGGACAAACCCATGGGGGTCAGGTCAATATACCTATACTGACACCGCTGATGGTCAGAGCATTGACAGGTAATAAACTGGCGGCAGGGTTACGCAGACCAGATACAGCCAAACAATCCGACACTTATCCCAAAGCATTCAATGAGGATGACAAACCCAGCAAACGCTACCAAGTATGGGTGAATACTGGGATTGGCATGACAGGGTTGCCGTTTCGGTTTAACTGCCCGCCCACCATTGATGTGCTAACTATCCAGGTTCAAACGGTTGATGCTTAACCCATACCATTCGCCACTGTAAGCCAGCGACTATAAACCAGCTGCTGCCTTATTATCTGGTTGAGTGGGGTCTATAACCTGATTTGCTACAGCGGTGGAGAAACTTGCGTTTGCTATCAAAGCGCTTAAACTTCGCCCCAAATGTATGCTACACTAGACAAAAATTTTCAAAAAATTGTCGCAGCTGTTACATATTCTACTTAAGGTTTTGTCCAAGGTATTGTTATGACCCCCATTTTAGATAAACTACAAGGCTCTATGGTCGCGTTGATTACACCTATGCATAGCAATGGTGACGTCGATTGGCAATCATTGGCAAATCTCATTGATTGGCAAATCGAGCAAGGTACGGACGTACTGGTATCGGTCGGTACGACGGGTGAATCCGCAACCTTATCGATGCAAGAGCATGTGGACGTCATAGAATTTACCATGAAGCAAGTGGGTGGTCGTATCCCCGTCATCGCGGGTACAGGCGCTAACAATACAGTTGAAGCCATTGAGCTGACCCAGCACGCCAAACAAGCGGGGGCTGATGCCGCGCTGTTAGTTGTGCCTTACTACAATAAACCGACCCAAGAAGGGCTATACTTACACTATAAAGCCATTGCTGAAGCCGTAGACATTCCCCAAGTGCTATATAACGTACCCGGGCGCACTGTTGTTGATATGCAGCAAGCGACTGTCGAACGCCTAGCGGACATCGACAATATCATCGCAATTAAAGATGCGACAGGTGACGTGGCGCGTGGTGCCAAACTGATTGAAGCAGTAAAAGGTCGTATGAGCGTATTGTCAGGAGATGATGAAAGCGCGCTTGCGCTGATGCGTCATGGGGCAAAAGGCAATATTTCAGTGACCGCCAATGTCGCGCCAAAAATCATGAGCCAAATTTTTGGCTTGGCACTCAAAGGTGAGTTTGAACAAGCCGAAGCATTAAACCAAAAGATAGCCCATTTACACCAAGATTTATTTATCGAGTCAAGTCCCATTCCTGCAAAATATGCGTTACACAAGATGGGTCATATTGAGCAAGGTATCCGTTTACCATTAACTTGGCTTACCCCAGAACACCAACAAGTGATGGATGAAGCACTTGCCAAAGCAGGTTTATTATGAAAAAAACACTCAGCGCTAACCACAATCGATTCAACGCCCAGCTAGCCCTAGCGATTATTGCCTCTGCTAGCATTGCTATGACAGGCTGTACTACTTTTAAACGTAAAGTTGGCGACAATTCTTTGGACTATACCAAAACCAAAAAACTTGAACCCATCCAATTACCGGCAGATGCACAAACGCTACCTTTTACGCCAGTTTATGCAGTGCCGCAATCGGGTGAAAATACGTTAAAAATCACAAAAGAAGGCAGTAAGCGTTTTGAGCTACCGCGTCCAATTAGTACCGTAAAATAGAGAGTGGCTGACCGCATCTATGATAGTTTGCAGCTGGTGTTGCTAACCGCGTATCAGCCAATCAATGCAACTGTCATAAATTAGCTACACTGAGCCAACCTTAGCCAATCTTAAACAGCCATTTGGGAATTACCATGCAAAAACTCGATTTACTTTATAAAGGCAAAGCAAAATCCGTCTTCGAAACTGACAATCCAGATTATCTGATTTTAGAATTTCGTGATGATACCTCTGCGTTCAACGGCGAGCGTATCGAACAGTTAGCGCGTAAAGGCAAAGTCAATAACCGCTTTAATGCCTTTATCATGCAAAAACTCAGCGAAGCAGGCATCGAAACCCATTTTGAACAGCAATTATCGGATGAAGAGGTGCTGGTCAAACGCCTAACAATGATTCCTGTCGAGTGTGTGGTGCGTAACTATGCGGCAGGCAGCCTAGTACGTCGCTTAGGCTTACAAGAAGGTCAACCCTTAAACCCACCTACCTTTGAATTATTCTATAAAGATGACGGTCTGGGCGACCCGATGGTAAATGATTCGTTAGCGGTATCACTCGGCTGGGCAACGCAAGCTCAACTGGATGAAATGAAAGCCTTAACCTTTAAAGTCAATGACGTGTTATCAAAAATGTTTGATGACGGTGGTTTGATGTTGGTGGATTTCAAACTAGAATTTGGGGTATTCAAAGACCGTATCGTACTGGGCGATGAGTTCTCGCCAGATGGTTGCCGCGTTTGGGACAAACAAACCAAGAAAAAACTGGATAAAGACCGTTTCCGTCAAAGCCTAGGTGATGTGGTCGAAGGTTATGAAGAAGTTGCCCAGCGTATTGGCGTGTCTTTGGTTGATGAGTCAGGTCGATAAATCGGACGCATTCATCAAGCTAGCTAATCGCTACAGCGAATCTAATTAAGTCCAATTAAATTTGGATGACATGTGAAATAGATAAACATCTAAAACTGGGGCTTGCTCCAGTTTTGTGTTTTTAGCAGGTTATTTAAGTTTAAATTTAAGTTTAAATTTTTAGCCCTCAATATGATTAACAAAAGAGTCTTTCATTTGGACAACATTATCACTCACCAATATATCAAGCACCCGCTCACCACCTTAACCCAATTCAATCGCAATCCCAGACCTTGGCATATGCCGTTGTTTGTGGCATTTGCGATTAGTTTTCCAGTGATGGTCGGGGCGTATCTGGGTGATTTGCGCATGGGGCTACTCGCGTCACTCGGTGCGATGGTGATTTTAAACTTACCCTATACTGGGTCTTTATTGTCTCGCATGACCACGGTATTGGCGTGTAGTTTTGGGATGGTCGCGTGTTTTGCCGTTGGCTTGGTTGCCCATAACGTGCCCATCCTGACAATTCCCCTGATGTTTTTTGTGACCTTTTGGTGTACGCTTTTTAGCCGTTATTATAAGCTGCCACCGCCTGCTGGGCTGTTTATCATCATGGCGTCAGCGATTGCGCTGTTTATGCCCGCACCCGTGGCACAAATCCCACAGCTGATAGGGGTGGTGGCATTGGGCGCGTTGTTTGCGGGGATGGTGGCGTGTTTTTATGCGTTACTGCTGATTTATAACAAGCCTGTCTTGCCGCTAAAGGCACCGATGCCTGTGCGAGAGATTTTGGGTGATACCCTGATTGTATCAGCGTTTATCGCCTTATCATTGCTGCTCGCGCTGTGGCTAGAGATGCCTAAGCCCTATTGGGTGCCGATGAGCTGCTATGTCATCATGCAAGGGATGAATTTTCAAAGCATATGGATCAAGCAGATACATCGTATTGTGGGTACAGCGATTGGTATGCTGCTAGCTTGGCTATTGCTATCGGTGCATTTGAGCGATATGGGTGTGGCGCTAGGCATTTTTGGCATGATGTTTTGTATTGAGACTTTTGTGGTACGCCATTACGGGGTGGCGGTTATTTTTATCACCCCACTGACCATCTTTTTGGCAGAGTACAGCGCGGTACAGCCTACCGCAATCAGTGAGATTATCGTCATGCGGTTTTGGGACACCGTGCTCGGCTGTCTCATGGGTGTGCTAGGCGGTATTGTCATTTTATCACCGATAGTGAGGCAAAAATTACAAGTCATCGTCGATAAAATCGTGGCGAAATTGCCAATTTAGCTTTTTTATCCAAAAAAACAAAAAAGCCACTCGATAATCTGGGTGGCTTTTTTATAATCTTTAAAACTCATCTTTAATACTAATGCTTAAAACTAACCGCTAACATGAACCGCTCAATCCCAAGACAGTCATCACCCCATCGAGTCCTGCGACTGTTACCGCATAATCTGCTTGGGCGCGCACAATCGGTTTGGCGCGATAGGCAATACCGATATCAGCTAGTCCTAGCATTGGCAAGTCATTAGCGCCATCGCCGACAGCAACAGTCTCTGACAGCTTAATGCTTAAACGCTGTGCTACGGCTTGCAAAATTTCGGCTTTACGCTTGCCATCTACAATCGCTGAGGTGATTTCACCTGTCACTAGATTATCGACGATATCTAGGTCATTGGCATAACTCTCATCCATTCCTAAGCTGTTTTTCACGTATTCGGCAAAATAGTTAAAGCCGCCTGAGACCAATACCACATAGTAACCATGATTTTTCAGTGCGCTAATCAAGCGTTTTGCCCCTGGGCTAAAGGTAATGTGATTGGCAATAATGTCTTCGAGCACCTCACTTGATAACCCTTTAAGCAAAGCCACACGGCGAGTAAAGCTTTCGGCAAAATCAATTTCCCCGCGCATGGCAGATTCGGTGATCGTATCGACTTGCTCACCAATCCCGGCTTTTTTTGCCAATTCCACAATCACTTCTTGCTCAATCAAGGTCGAATCCATATCAAACAACGCCAGTTTATGCGGGCGCACCAATGTCGCAAGGGGCATGACATTGACATCTACATGATAGAGGTTGTTGGCGGCGACTTGTTTGACTCGTTGGGGTAAGTCGTTGATATCGATATCTGATTCCAGCGTCACAATCCAGCGAATCGTCGTCACAGGGCTGGTTTGCTCAGCTTGGGCGAGCGTGTCATTGGCTTGCCAATCAAGCTCATTGACTAGGGTGTCTTGATGTAAGAGGCGAATGGCAGGCTGAAGGCTTGCAAGGGTTTGGGTGATTTGGCTCAATAGCCCCAATTCAAACTTGGCAGCGCTTAGGGTAATCGCGTAACTATGGGGAAAATGCTGATTAAGTTGATACAAAAAATTCGTCGTCATGATAGTTTACCCCTTGTATGCCAAAAAAATAAACATGATAATGTAGCATTTAATCGCTCCTAAAGAAAGTTTAATCTACCCATGAATCATCTAGCCCCCCGTCAAGGCAAATTCGCTATTGTGCTCCTTATTAGTTTTTGTTTACATTTTTTGATGCTTACTTTTAGTAGTGAAAAATCCCAATACGAGCAGCGTACCCAAAAGGGTGAAAAAATTGTTGAACAGTTAGCCAAAGAAGCCATGGTGGGCATCACGAGCCAAGATAGAATTAGCCTGAGCGTCTTGGCAAACCGCTACCAAGTTGATCAGGAAGTCGCCAAGCTTGTCATCAGTGACCAAAACAATCAGCCGCTGGTGCAAACGGGACAAGCACAAAACGAAGTGGGGCAGGTAATTGATAAACCCATTATCCAAAACAACCAAGTTCTCGGTCACGCCACTATCATTATGAAAGCGGTCTCCAAAGGCGAGATTGTCAGTAGTCAATGGTTGTTTGTATTAGGGTCAGCAATTTTGCATGGGTTTTTATGGCTGATTTATGGCTATATGGCGCGCCCAACGCAGGAACAGCTTGCGCAATTGGGTGAAAAAGTCCAGCAGCATATCGCGCTTGCGCGTGGTAGCCTAGCATCCACCAACCCTGCATTGACAGCCGATGCTGAATTGCAGTTAGACGAAGACACCTTGTACAATAAAGCAGGGGATAGCAGCGCAACCGCGCAACCTGCCGCCACTGGCAAAACCATCAATGATTTTTTAAATCGAGAAAAATCAAAATCTGCTAAAGACATTCCCCAAACCCAGCCCACAGCGACTGAAGCGACTGACAATCTGGCTCAAGAAAATACAGTGGACAGCCAAAAACAGCCCGAAATCGAATTGCAAATTCATTTTTATGACCAGTATCATCTGCTAAAACGGGTGGCACCTGAAGTTGCAAAACCATATTTTCAATTGTGTAATCAGTTATTGATGCGCGCATCAAACAGCTTATTTAATCCGTCAAACAATGTGTTAAATCGCTATATCAAAGACGTGTATATCAAAGACAACTCGCATTTTAATGCCAAAGGCGCGGTCATTCATCTAGCAGGTAAAGCCGAGCAATTGCCACTGGCAGCGGTGTTGTTGTCAAAATTGTTGATTATCCTCAACCAAGTGGTATACGAAAAACACCGTGAGCTATCGCGTTTTGCCTTGCCATTAACCATCGGTACCAGTATCAGTCATCAATTCGATGACGTACAAAAACTGATGGCCAACCACGCCAAAGAAGATGGTTTATTGCTCCTATATCCGCTGGATTTACTTAAAACTTTAGATGGTAAAGTGCAGTTTAAAAACCTGCAACATCCGACCACTATCACAGAGCGTGAGATGGTTTGGTACAACGGTTTATCAGAAACCTTGATGACCGAACTCATTGCCAAACGCGATGATATTTTGACCGCCACAGAAAAATAAACGAATCATGGTTATTTTTTCTTTCGCCACTTGACTTGACTGACAAAACCCATTATAAGGCTTTATGAAATTGCAAATTTATCGAATCGACCAGCGAAAGGAGCACTAAATGGCTGATCCAGATATTGATGATAGCTTTGAAGATGACAGTTTTGATGATGACGATGACGCGCGACTCGTGGATGACGACGCATCGGGTCGAAGTCGGGCAAGTAGTCTTGAAAAACGTCGTTTGATTGATAATTTATTGGAAGAAAAGCGTCTAGAGCGCTCACTTAAAGACAGTTTTGATGACGATCTTGATGACTTAGACGATGACGACGATTTTGACGATGATGAGTTGTAAGTCAAGCAAAAGGTTAATACACTAGGTATTAACCTTTCTTTTTTCAATCCGCTTTTTTGATAGCATACTAGGATAACCACCATGGATTTTGATGATTTAATCGATTTTTTAGACAGTGATGACAACGAATTTGGGCTATCGAGTATCGCTACACACGGCTTTTTAACCGCCTCTATCGTCGGCAAACCTTTACACAATTGGCAAACCTATCTTTTTGAAGGGCATGAAAAACAAGTCAAGCCAGAGGTGTTATCAGCCATTGAACAGTGGCGTGATGAGCTGCAAGCCATGCTGCAAGATGAGCGTGAAATTGAGCTGCCTTTTGATGTCGACGAAACTGACTATCTCGATATTGAAAACTCAGAAATCAGCGAATGGTCAGTGGGCTTTGTTGATGCCATGTATGCCAGCGATGACGAAGAAGATGATTGGTTTGATGATGACGACAGCGAAGAAGATGTGGCAATGCTGACGTTACCGATGATTTTGTTTAGTGGCATTGATGAAGACCAACCGGATATGCAAGAGCTACTCAAAGACCCAGAAACCATGAGCCAAATGGCACAAGCCATAGAAAAAAACATCGTTGAGTTGTTTTTGTTATTTCATACCAATGACTAAATGATGGGTTGTAACAAGCTAAGGGCGTATTAAATACGCCCTTTTTATTTACCGCATTATTTTTGCTCTAGTTGTGGTACGTCTGAGCCATGGGCATTGGATAACAAACCTGATTGGCTATATAACGCCAATTTAGCCCGGGTATCTGAAATATCTAGATTGCGCATGGTGAGCTGACCGATACGGTCCATTGGCGTGAACGCCGCATCTTCAACTTTTTCCATCGATAGGCGTTCTGGTTGGTAGGTCAAGTTGTCAGATTTAGTATTTAAGATGGTATAGTCATTACCGCGGCGTAGCTCGATGGTGACTTCACCCGTGATAGCTTTGGCGACCCAGCGCTGGGCGGTTTCACGAAGCATCAAGGCTTGTGAGTCAAACCAGCGACCTTGGTACAACAAGCGACCTAGGCGTAAACCATTGATACGGTACTGCTCGATGGTGTCTTCGTTATGAATCCCAGTGACCAAACGCTCATAGGCAATGTGCAACAGCGCCATGGCAGGGGCTTCATAGATACCCCGTGATTTGGCTTCGATGATACGGTTCTCAATTTGGTCACTCATACCAAGACCATGACGACCCCCGATTTCGTTGGCTTTTAAAATCAAATCCACTGGGCTATCAAAGGTTTCGTCATTGATTGCCACAGGCATGCCTTGTTCAAAGCGTACTGTCACTGTTTCTTTGTCGATTTTGACATTTTCATCCCAAAATGCCACACCCATAATCGGCTCAACGATGTGCATGCTGGCATCCAAAAACTCCAAGTCTTTGGCTTCATGCGTCGCGCCTAGCATATTTGAGTCGGTTGAGTAGGCTTTTTCTTTGGACATTTTGTAGTCAAAGCCATTGTCGATTAAGAACTGTGACATCTCGCTACGACCGCCCAATTCATCAATGAAGGTTTGATCAAGCCACGGTTTATAGATTTTAAGGGCAGGATTGGTGAGTAGCCCATAACGGTAAAAACGCTCAATATCATTGCCTTTATAAGTTGAGCCATCGCCCCAAACGTTGACATCATCTTCTTTCATGGCGGTGACTAGCATGGTGCCTGTGACCGCACGACCCAGTGGCGTGGTGTTAAAGTAGGGCATACCACCGGTGCTGACATGAAACGCACCGCATTGAATTGCAGCAATACCTTCAAGCGCCAATTGCAAACGGCAATCAATCAAACGCGCTTTGACCGCACCGTATTGGTCGGCTTTTTTGGGAATGGCGTTGTAATCTTCTTCGTCAGGTTGACCTAAGTTCGCGGTATAAGCGTATGGCAGCGCGCCTTTTTGCTTCATCCAAAGTAGCGCAGCTGAGGTGTCAAGTCCGCCAGAAAACGCGATACCGACTTTTTGTCCGACGGGGACAGATTGTAAAATGGTGGCGTTGTTAGTTGCGCTGTTGTTCGCATTCATGCTCATAAGCTTTCCTATCCAATTCTCAAAAAATAATCTGTAAAATCAACCTATCGAATTATTGTAACATTTTTGTCAACGTGTTTTTCGCCATTTTTTGACAATTACCCATAATTTGTCACAATAAAAAAGCCAATCATTTGATTGGCTTTATCGGCTAAATAGCGGTTATTGGTACAAGACTTCTACGATTTCGTATTCGACTTCACCGCTTGGGGTTTGGATTTTGGCTTCATCGCCTTCTGATTTGCCAATCAGACCGCGCGCGATGGGTGAGTTGATGGAGATTTTATTGGCTTTAAAATCTGCTTCGTCATCACCCACAATTTTATAGCGTTTTTGCTCTTCGGTATCGAGATTTTCAATCACTACCGTGACGCCAAACACCACGCGACCTTCTTGCGGTAGTTTGAGCGGATCAATGACTTCAGCGCCGCCCAATTTGGCTTCAATATCGCGAATACGGGCTTCACAAAATCCTTGCTGCTCACGGGCAGCATGGTACTCGGCATTTTCTTTTAAGTCGCCATGTTCGCGCGCTTCGGCAATCGCCGCGGTAATACGTGGACGGTCAACGGTTTTGAGCTGTTTGAGCTCTTCTTCTAAAGCCGCGTGACCTTGAGGCGTCATTGGATAACGTTGCATAGGGGATTCCTTTTGTCACAAATAGGGATTCAAACGGCAAGATTGCCAAAGTAACAAGTCACAAAAAATGGTCATCAACGCTCGTGATTAACCATTATCTATTTTGTATAGATGAAAAAAACCATGCTAGACAGGGCTACTGCCTAACAAGGTTCTAGTAAAAAATTTGCTGTGCTGCGTCAATCACCACAATAACGGTATTTTACTTGATAACGGCTTGTGATGCAAAGCATTCACTCAATTGACTGTATGAACCCTGACATTACCAAACTGAGCTGATGGTAACACCCACGGCTTTATTTTCATACCAAGGTAAAATAGTGGCATTGTCAAACGGTTGCGTCATCACCAAACCACTGACGACACCCAGCGCACAGCCAGCAACCACATCACGGGTATGATGCTTGTCGGCATCCACCCGTGACCAGCCCACATAGGCGGCAGGAATCATTGCCATCGAGCCATAGCGCCAGCCATAGCGTTGACCGATGAAAGTCGCGCCCGCGCAAGAATCACTAGCATGCCCTGACGGAAATGAGTAATCTTCGCCATTGGGACGTTCGCCCCAAGCGGTGTCATTGGTGGCGTATTTGAGCGCATAGGTAGCTGCCAAATTGGTTGCCATGGTTTTGCCTAATTGATAAACGCCTTCTTGGTCATGTTTGGCAAGCGCCATACCTAAACCTGCTACTGGGATAGCAATATGCAATATATCGCCCGCTTTTTCGCTATCGCTTTTGGCATATACCGTTGTAGTCGGCGCTAATACAGCAGCGAGCAGTATGATATTAAAGGTCTTAGAAGGTTGTCTCATGGCATTCACACCCTGATTGTGGTTAGTGGTCAAAACATTGATAAACATGGCTGTACTTAGGGCAAACCCAGTCTACACCCTAAACCTTAGGATTATCTTAGCCCATAAAAAAATACTGACAGCGCTGGCTATCAGTATTTTAAAATAGCGGTGGTTATCCCTGTGTATGTAGCGCTTGGAGCTTATACACATCAAATGGTAGCTGCACTTTATACGCTTGGGTAACTGCTGCCGCGGCATTTAAGGTGGTCACATTAAATACTTTATGCTGTAAGGCTGAGCGGCGAATCGAGAACGAGTCTTCATGCGCTTGTTTGCCTTCAGTGGTATTGACCACAATCGCAATCTCACCGTTTTTGATGGCGTCGACGATATGTGGGCGACCCTCGGTAACTTTGTTAATGCGCTCACAGGCGATACCGGCTTCGGTCAAGATTTTTTGTGTACCTGAAGTTGCCACAAGTTTAAAACCATAGTCGGCAAATTGTTTTGCCACTGGTACTAGATTGGCTTTGTCGCTTTCACGCACTGATAAGAACACTTTTTTAACTTCATTCTCCACTGGCAAACCGGGCAATCTATCATTACTGCCGATGATGGCTTTGTAGTAAGCTTCACCAAAGGTCTGACCTACACCCATGACTTCACCCGTTGATTTCATCTCAGGGCTTAAGATGGGGTCGACGCCTGGAAATTTGGCAAAAGGGAAGACCGCTTCTTTGACCGCAAAAAATGTTGGAATCACCTCAGTGGTAAAGTTTTGTTCCACAAGCGTTGTGCCCGCCATACAACGCGCAGCGACTTGCGCAAGTGAAGTGCCGATGCATTTTGATACGAAAGGCACCGTACGTGAGGCACGCGGATTGACTTCAAGAATATAAACCACACCATCTTTGACCGCGTATTGGACGTTCATCAAGCCCACCACACCCAGCTCTTTTGCCATCGCCACGGTTTGTTCGCGCATCACATCACAAATCTCTTGGCTGAGTGAATACGGAGGGATTGAACACGCTGAATCGCCTGAATGCACGCCCGCTTGTTCGATGTGCTGCATGATACCGCCAATCACCACATTGGTGCCGTCAGAGATACAATCCACGTCCACTTCAATCGCATCATCCAAGAAGCGGTCCAGTAATACAGGGGCTTCGTTGGACGCTTGTACGGCTTCACGCAAATAACGACGCAGTTCGTTTTCGTTATAAACGATTTCCATCGCGCGACCGCCCAACACGTAAGAGGGACGGACAACTAGGGGATAGCCCACTTGCGTCGCTTTGACTATACCGTCTTCGGTACTGGTCGCCAAGGCATTGGGTGGCTGAGTAAAGCCCAATTGCTGAATCATGTGTTGGAAACGTTCACGGTCTTCTGCACGGTCAATCGCATCTGGGCTGGTACCGATGATATGCACACCTGCAGCTTCCAATGCGCGCGCTAATTTTAATGGCGTTTGTCCACCGTACTGCACAATCACGCCTTCGGGTTTTTCGATGCGCACGATTTCAAGCACATCTTCTAACGTAATAGGCTCAAAGTACAGACGGTCAGAGGTGTCATAGTCAGTGGAAACCGTTTCAGGGTTACAGTTGACCATGATGGTCTCATAACCATCTTCACGCATTGCCAAGGCGGCATGCACACAGCAATAGTCAAATTCAATACCTTGACCAATGCGGTTGGGACCGCCGCCGATGACCATGATTTTTTTGTTGTTAGTTGGATTGGCTTCACATTCGTCATCATAGCTTGAATACATATAAGCGGTTGACGTCGAAAACTCCGCGGCACAGGTATCCACGCGTTTGTACACAGGATACACGCCCAAATCCCAACGTTTTTTACGCAGTTGTTTTTGTGAAATTCCCAAGAGCGTTGCCAAGCGTAAATCTGATAACCCTTTACGTTTGAATTGACGCAAGTTGTCGCTGGTCAAACCGCCAAAGCCAGTTTCTTTCACCAATTTTTCCGTTTTGACGATGTCTTCAATTTGCACTAAAAACCAAGGGTCAATGCGAGTAAACTCAAACACCTCATCCACGCTCATGCCAAAACGGAAGGCATCAGCAATGTAGAAAATACGGTCAGGTGTGGGGGTTTTTAACTTAACTTTTAAGGTGCTGCGAATGGTATCCTCGTCTTGATTGAAATCAAGATACTCATCAAAACCATTCACGCCAATTTCAAGACCGCGTAACGCTTTTTGCATCGACTCTTGGAAATTACGACCAATCGCCATCACTTCACCCACCGATTTCATTTGGGTAGATAAGGTGCTGTCAGCTTGGGGGAATTTTTCAAAGTTAAAGCGCGGTACTTTAGTCACCACATAGTCAATGGCGGGCTCAAAGCTGGCTGGGGTCAAGCCGCCTGTAATGTCATTGCTAAGTTCATCGAGCGTGTAACCGACCGCAAGCTTTGCTGCGATTTTGGCAATCGGGAAACCCGTGGCTTTAGATGCCAAGGCAGATGAACGGCTGACACGTGGGTTCATCTCGATGACCACCATACGACCTGTTTTTGGGTCAATACCAAATTGTACGTTTGAACCACCGGTCTCCACGCCAATCTCACGCAGCACCGCCAATGACGCATTACGCATGATTTGGTATTCTTTATCCGTCAAAGTCTGAGCAGGTGCCACAGTGATAGAGTCGCCTGTATGCACACCCATAGGGTCAAAGTTTTCAATCGAACAGACGATGATGCAGTTGTCTTTTTTGTCACGGACAACTTCCATCTCGTACTCTTTCCAACCAATTAAGCTTTCGTCAATCAATAGTTGGTGAGTGGGCGATAAGTCAAAACCACGCTCACAAATCTCGACAAATTCGTCACGGTTGTAAGCGATACCACCACCCGAACCGCCCATGGTAAACGATGGGCGAATGATGCAGGGAAAGCCGACCTTGGCTTGAATGGCGAAGGCTTGTTCCATGGTTTCGGCCACTTCGGCGCGTGGGCACTCTAAGCCGATTTTTTTCATCGCTTTATCAAATAAATTGCGGTCTTCGGCTTTTTCGATGGCGTCTTTGGTCGCGCCAATCAGCTCACAGCCATATTTGGCGAGTACGCCATGCTTGTCCAAGTCTAACGCACAGTTGAGCGCGGTTTGTCCGCCCATGGTTGGCAAGATAGCATCAGGGCGTTCTTTATCAATGATGCGCTCTACCGTTTGCCAGGTGATGGGCTCGATGTAGGTGGCATCTGCCATGACGGGGTCAGTCATGATGGTGGCGGGATTTGAGTTAACCAGAATGACGCGGTAGCCTTCTTCACGTAAGGCTTTACAGGCTTGTGCGCCTGAATAGTCAAATTCACAGGCTTGTCCGATGACGATAGGACCTGCGCCAATGATAAGAATGGATTTGATGTCGGTACGTTTTGGCATTGCTTTACACCCTTTTTAACTGCATTACTTAAAATTTAAAATAAAAAACTGAGTACTAAATGATGTTTTAAAATCCTAATTTTAAAAAAAGCGCGATTAACGCACTTTTTATTATAAATAAAACTCACCTTTGCCCACTTCGATGACATTGCCACCCACAAAAATGTTTTGCTCGTTATCGACGTTGAGCGTCAAGCGGTTGGGTCGCCCCATATCATCGCCTTGATAAATGGTTTTGGCAATTGGGTATTTATTTTGTAGGATAAAATACGCCCCCAAATTGGCACACGCTGACCCCGTTCCGCTGTCTTGGATAATTGTCCCATTTTCTAAAGAGAAAAAACGCACGAAGATAATGTCTTTTTCCATCGCCCAAAGACAAATCATCTCTCGTCCTTGATTTTTTTGGCAAATTGTTGCCAATAAATCTTTATCAATCTTGGCGTTAAACAGACTTTCTTTGCTCAATACCTGCAAAAACAACTGGGGTGAACCGCTATTTAGCCAATACGCTTGACTATCAATGCCATTCACCGTCAAGCCGACCGCCTTTGCTAATTCTTCTGCGGTGGCGTGACTAATTTGATGGTCAAAGCCTGTTAGCGATAGCGTGATATGGCTGTCGTTGGCGGTGATTTGTACGGGTTTGGCGACTGTATTTAGCATAAAATTAGTCGATAAATCATTTAATTGTTTTAAAACAAACGCCGAGCCAAGCGTGGGATGACCTGCCAGTGGCATTTCATAATTTGGGGTAAAAATACGTAAATTGGCGACGGCTTTTGTACCATGTAAATCAGTGGGCGCAAAGATAAACACCGTTTCACTCAAGTTAAACTGCTGAGCAATCGACTGCATTTGCTCATCATTTAGCCCATCGGCATGGGGAAATACGGCAAGCGGATTACCACCAAAATGGCTTTCGGCAAAGACATTAACCAGGTGAAAAGGGTATTGTTGCATTTACGCTTTCGCCTTTGCCATCATAGCTGCGAATTTATCAAATAGTGGCGCACAGTCATGGGGTCCTGGGCTTGCCTCTGGATGTCCTTGAAAACTAAACGCAGGCTTATTAGTGAGCTCAATGCCTTGATTTGAGCCATCAAACAATGAGCGATGCGTCACTTTCACATTGCTTGGCAGGGTGGCTTCATCCACCGCAAAACCGTGGTTTTGTGAAGTAATCATCACCGTACCTGCTTCAATATCTTGCACAGGGTGGTTGGCACCATGGTGACCAAATTTCATTTTCAAGGTTTGCGCGCCGCTAGCCAGTGCCAATAGCTGATGACCTAGACAAATACCAAACAGCGGAATATCGGTTTGCGTAATGATGTGTTTAATCGCATCAATGGCATAAGTACAAGGTTCAGGGTCGCCAGGACCATTGGATAAGAAAATACCATCTGGGTTGTGTTTGAGTACCTCGCTGATAGGCGTTTGGGCTGGCACAACGGTGACATGACAGCCGCGGTCAACGAGCATGCGCAAAATGTTGGTTTTGACGCCAAAGTCATACGCCACGATGTTAAATTTTTGCTCAATGTCAGTGCCCAATTCTTTAAAGTGACCACAAGTTGGGCTCACTTCTGGACTCACCAATTGCCATGAGCCTTGCGTCCAGGTAAAACCCGCTTGGTCACAGCAGACTTTCGCCAAGTCCATGCCTTTGATACCGGCAAAGCTTTTGGCAAGTTCGATTGCTTTGGCTTCATCCAGATGACCGTCGCTATCGGCGGTCATAATACAACCGTTTTGTGCGCCTTTTTCACGTAGTAGGCGAGTGAGTTTACGGGTGTCGATATCAGCGATGGCAACGGTGTTATGGTTAATCAGATACTCATTGAGTGATTGGCTTGAGCGAAAGTTACTGGTCGCCATGGTCAAATCACGGATAATCAATCCATTTGCCCACACTTTGTGAATACGACCTGACTCTGTGTCTTCATCGTTGGTACCAGTATTACCGATATGCGGGTAGGTTAAGGTGACGATTTGCTGGGCATAGCTTGGGTCAGTCAAGATTTCTTGGTAACCTGTCATCGCTGTATTAAACACGACTTCACCAACGGTGTGTCCGCTAGCACCGATGCTGCGACCATAAAAAACCGTACCATCTGCCAATGCCAAAATTGCTTTTGCGTAATTCGTGTTCACCTAGTGCCTCCGCTCGTATCCTGTGTTCTACCCATGTGTGCGACGGTAAATTATGCCCAGTCAATGCACATACCGTAAAAAGTATCGCCCACAAAAAAGCGAGAAGACATTGATTTTAAAGAAAATAGCTAACTGGTTTTAATGCGTTACCAGTCTGTGCCATTAACTTTATCATGCCAACTCGCTAAGGTTTGATTTTGCCTATTTTAACAGAACCTCACAAAAAAAGGTAGCCAAAATTTTTGTCGAAGTCAGTCTAAAAAGTACGTAAACTTGGTTGAAACAAACCGACCACAAACCAAATCGTTTCAACAATCCAAATGATCAGTACATACAAGCGGATTTGCTCAGCGGTCCAATCTAGCGAAAACCAGCCAATTAGCCACCAAGATAGCCAGCCTTCTAGCCATTTTGCGCCATTTCCCAGCAGCACCCAACTATAAAATATACTGCTAAGCAAAAACAGCAATAACCACTGTAATAGCGACATTTTGCTTAGTCCTTTAACATTTGCTTTATGGATTTTACCCAATTGCCGCCACAAAGCGCGTAAGGATTTGTGCTAAACTGGTAAAAAATTCTGATAAGGTGCGCTTTAACCGCCCTTTAAAAAAGAGAACAATCATGAATATTCTTACCCCCCAAACTGTGGTGATTATCGGTGGCGGCAATGTTGGTTTATCCTTTGCTTTACTGCTTGCCGACAAAGGCATCTCAAGTACGTTACTAGAAAAAGCCAACTATCCGACCATCAGCCCTGATGATGACTTAGACCGCGCGCAATTTGACAGCCGTAACATCGCGCTGTCACGCCGTACGGTACAAATTTATCGTGGTATCACCTTTAATGGCAAAGCGCTATGGGATGATTTACAAAGCCATGCCTGCCGCATCGATGAAGTTAACATCAGTGAAGAAGGTAGTTTTGGTAAAGCCACCCTCAATAAACACGCTGAAGGGGTGGAAAGTTTTGGACAAGTGATGGAAAACGCATGGCTTGGCAAAAAATTACTGCTCGCCGTGCAAAACAATCCGCTGATAACCCTGCTAGACGGTGCCACCTTGACCGATATAGAGCAGACGGCAACCGATGTCACTATTCGCTTTGACCAAGCCCACCAAGCTCGCCAAACCTTAACGGCTGATTTATTGGTCGCGTGCGATGGTCAGCACTCGCCAAGCCGGCAACTACTGGGCATTGGCGCAACTGCACACGATTATCACCAAGTAGGTGTCGTGGGCGTGGTCATGACGGACAAACCGCACCAGCATCAAGCGATTGAACGCTTTAATAAAATGGGCGCAGTTGCTGTGTTGCCTTTGGTTGATGCGTTTGATATCAGTCAAGGGGATGGACGACAAGCCCAGCAAGGCTACCGCCGCTCTGTGGTGTGGGTGTGCCCAAAAGGCGAAGAACAGCGCTATCTGGACGACGACCAATACTTTCTTGACACCATTCAACAAGCCTTTGGCAGCCTAGCAGGCAAGTTTGTCAAAGCGGGTAAACGCGGTGCGTATCCACTGGTGAAAATATTGGCAGATAGTCAAGTCAAAGGACGCTGCGTCATCATGGGCAATGCTGCCCACACCTTGCACCCTGTGGCAGGACAAGGCTTTAACCTATGTATGCGCGATGCTGATACGCTCGCCAAGATGCTGGCACAGCAAGTGATGCGCGGCAAAGATATCGGCGATAGTCGCATGCTACAAACTTACGCCAAACGCCGTAAAGCTGACCAAAAACGGGTAGAAATTTTCTGCGATACGGTGGTGTATGGTTTTATGCACCAAAATCCCTTGCTCAAAATCGCGCGTAACGTCGGACTCATTGCTTTTGATAAAGTGCCATTTGTGAAACCAGCTGTGGCTACCTTTGCGATGGGGCTGAAATCATGAAAAACACTACATTAATCATCGGCGGTGGTGTTGTTGGCGCGACATTGGCGTTAAAGCTTGCCCAATCGCGCCATCCTGTCACCTTAATCGATGCTCGCCCACACCTCACTCAAGCCGACTGGGAGCAAAAACTCAACCAGCGTGATGCTCGTGTCTATGCGCTAAGCGTCGCCAGTATCAACCTACTCAAAGAGGTCGGTGCATGGCAGCGTATTGAACAAAGCAAACGCAAAGCCGACTATACCCAAATGCAGGTATGGCAGACCAATGGCGTGGGCGAGCTAAATTTTGGTGATGCTCAAACACCGCAATTATTGGGTAGTATGGTTGAGCCCTTTATCATCGAAAAAGCGCTGTATGACGGTTTTGACGATGAGCGTCTTGTCCATCAGGGTCAATCTTATTTGCGCCATATTGCAGGGCATAAGGTCACTGATATTGCGTGGCAAGGTGAAGATTTGGGGTATCAAGTTAGCTTAGATAATGGCACCACGCATCAAGGTAAGCTATTAATCGGTGCTGATGGACGCGGCTCTATGGTACGCCAAGCGGCAGGGATTGGGTTAGATACTTTGGTGTACCAGCAAACGGCAATCTGCTGCGCCATCAAAACCGAGCAGCCACACAAGGCGACAGCCAGACAAGTGTTTTTGCCGACAGGGCCTTTGGCACTTTTACCGTTGGCAGATGTGACGGCTGACGATCAGGCGAACCCGCAACATTGGCAATCGGTGGTATGGACATTGCCGACCAATGCTGCCCTTGATTTACTCACACTCACGCCAAAAGAGCTTGCCAAAGAACTCGCCTTTGCCAGTGGCTACGCATTAGGGGATATCACTGAGATTGAGTCAATCGCCAGTTTCCCACTGGGTGCCCAACATGCCAAAAATTATGTCAAAGCCAACTTGGCATTGCTTGGCGATGCTGCGCATGGGGTGCATCCTTTGGCGGGACAAGGTTTAAACTTGGGTATGCTCGATATCATTGCCTTGAGCGATATTTTGCAAAAAGATTACCAGCGTTCAGGCAACAAGCTATGGGCAAGTTTTGCCACCTTACAGCGGTATGAGCGTCAACGCTACGCTAATAACGCGATGATGATGCATAGTTTTTCAGGGATTAATTGGATTTTTGGTACACAGTTGCGTCCGATTCAGCAGCTACGCAGTGAAGGCGTGAGTATGGTTAGCAAAATCAAACCCTTAATGAAATTTTTTACCCAAAAAGCCAGTGGCATCTAAAAGTTTTTAACAGCAAAAAAAATCCTCGATAACTTATCGAGGATTTTTAACGATGAATCAACTGCGCAAGGTGGTTTAATTCGCTGGGCTTGCAACAGTTGTAACGGTTGTGGTACCGGTTGCAGGAATTGCATTGTCATCAACAATGTATGCATCGACACGGCGGCCTTCTTGGTCTTTACCTGCAGCACCTGTCGTGTCTTGTGGTTTGATCAATTCAAGTTGTGATTGTGGCACACCATTAGCTACTAAGAATGATCTAACCGCTTGGGCACGCTCTTTTGCTAACTTCTCATTGGCAGCGGCATTACCCGTGCTGTCGGTATAACCACTGATACCGATTTTTTTACCTTGTTTAGCGGCTTCAAGGATATCATTGGCTTTTTCTTTAGCATTACCAGCAACTTGTGCTTTACCTGTAGCAAAGTAGAAGCTTAGGCGACCATTTTCAAATACCACTGAAGGCTCAGTGCTAGAGATAGTTGTTGCCGTTGTCTCAGTGGTGGTCATCGTAGTGCCAGAAGCCATTGGCATACTAGCAACAGCGGTATCAGTAGCGGACGCCACAGCTAGGGCTGAGGTATCTGTTGCACTTGCCGCAGAGACTTCAGTCGTGGTAGTCGTTGTCGTTGTTGAAGCAGTGGTAGAAGCCACAACTGGCGTCGCGACTGGCTCAGTTTTGTTACATGATTTTAATAAAGCCCAAGCGAGTGCACCTAAAATCAACAGGCCAATAATTGGCAGTAACATTTTCATCAAGCCGCCTTCTTCAGCTTTCGGCGTAGCAACCAAATGCTCCTCTCTACGAGTGGTCGCTTGGACAGTAGGCGTGGTGGCTGCATGCGCAGGCGACAAATTCAACATAGTCAAAATGCCCGCTGGGATAAATGCATATGCCCAAGCAGGAATCACAGAAGCCACAGACGCAATATTGTTCGATAAGAAAGTATTAAGTGGTGTTGTACCCGCAAGTGAGCGTAGTTCACGCAGTACTAGGGGAGCGGCACGGCTTACCAACGAAGTAGTCTCTTGCTCTGGTACACTGTAATGACGTGAGAGCTGTTGCACTAGCTCTGTACGATGGTTCGTGTCTGGCAGTACACGGTCAAAAAAGCCGTGGTCATCATCAGCGATGGTTGCATTAGCAAAGCTGTTAGAGATGTTACCGTCAGCAAGACGGGCAACCATAATAGCGTATAATTTTTCTAATAAAGATGAGCGGTTTTCGTCATTTGCATTATTTAAAAGAACGGGTGTTACTGTACGGGTTAAATGTTCAATGATATTCATAATTCAATCCTCAAGAAAATGAAGGGTTATCAACCACCATAAAACCAATGTATTATTTTTATATCCAGCACACTAGCCAATAATTCTATTATATATTTTCAAAAATTATTATTTATGGTTGTTGGGTTTATTATTGCATTGCTATTTAATTTACGCTTAACAATACTGAGAAAAACTGCTGCAACTCAACAGATTTTGTTAAGTCTTTTGCAGTATTACTCAAATATAGCTAATAAATTAAAGCAAAATCGGCACGCCTTCAGTTATGTTAAGGTAACTATTGCGTAAATATTGTGTTAAAAATTCCAATCGTCCCCATTTTGGGTAAACTTGGGTAAAGGTGTGTTGCTAAAATTTGAAGGCTTTGTCATTAGTTTCATGCTACAAGGTGAAAGTAATACTACAAGGTAGCTTTAGGTATCACCTATATTAATAAATTCACATTTGGCTTATTGAGATAATACGCTATCTTTATCATAATCGTACTTACCATTATTTATTGCCATTTTGAGGTGCTATGTCACTTTTTTCTAACCATACTTTATTTATCATTATCATTACAGTGGTTGTCAGTTTATTAGCTTGGCAATCACCCCAACTGATGCAAAGGTTGATTTTTTATCCGCCTGCGGTGCAGCGTGGACAAGTTGATCGCTTTGTCACCCATGGTTTTATCCATGCCGATGGGATGCATTTGTTTTTTAATATGTTTACTTTGTATTCGTTTGGGCAAGCGGTACAGGGTTTGTTCATGTCCAAACTCGGCAGTCTAGGGTTTGTGCTGTTTTATTTTGCCGCTTTGGTGGTGGCAATTATGCCAACCTATCTAAAACAAAAAAACAATCCTCGTTATAGCAGTCTAGGCGCATCGGGCGCTGTTTCAGCAGTAATTTTTAGCTATATCTTGATGAATCCTTGGTCGACATTATTGCTGTTTGTGATTCCTGTACCTGCGATTGTGTTCGCGGTGGCGTATGTGGCGTATAGTGTGTGGGCGGATGGGCAAGGTCGCGGCAGTATCAATCATTCGGCACATTTGGTGGGTGGTATTTTTGGTATGTTAGCTACCATTGCCATTGAGCCCGGTATTGTGGCGCATTTTTTTAACCAATTAATGCACCCTAGATTTTTAGGCTTTGGTGGCTAACATTTGGGGGCAAAAAATTGCGTGGCGCCGCTTGCCTGATTACAGCTTGCCCATTCATAGGTTGTACAGCCACAGGTTGCCTAGTTAACAGTCGCTTGGCTGGTTAACGGTAAAGTCGTAAAAAGCAGTAAAAGGTAAAAAATATGATTTATGATGTGATTGGTGATGTGCATGGTCAGGCAGATAAACTCATTGGGTTACTGACGCAGTTGGGCTATCAACATGATGGTCAGTGTTTTCAAGCGCCTCCTAATCACCAAGCGATTTTTATAGGCGACTTGATTGATAGGGGCAGTCAACAGCTGCAAACCTTATCTATCGTATTTGCGATGATTGACCACGGGCAAGCGCTCGCGGTCATGGGTAATCACGAGTATAATGCGTTAGCTTACGCAACACCCGATGCCCGCGATGCAAGCCAATATTTACGACAACATAATGATAAAAATACCTCGCAGCATCAAGCGTTCCTTGATGAAGTAGGGTTTGGTAGTGAGTTGCACCAGTTTTGGCTCAAGCGGTTTTATGAATTACCGCTGTGGCTAGCGCTGGATGATGCGTGTTTTGTGCATGCTTGTTGGGACAGTGATGCGATGGCGATTTTAAAACCGCTGTTAACAACCGACAATCGCTTGACGCCCGTTGCGCTACAAAAAACCAGTGAGGAAGGCACGCCACCTTTTGAGGCACTGGAAAGAGTGCTTAAAGGTGTGGAAGCACCGCTACCTGAAGGCATTCATTTGGTCGATAAAGAAGGTCATCAACGTAAAAATGTACGGATACAGTGGTGGCAACCGAGTTTGTCGTTTCAGCCGATTCACCAGATTGCGCGCGCCAGTCAAGAAGATTTGATTCATATTCCTAAAGACACGTTGACCGCTGAGATTTTGTTTGGTCTTGACCATGACAAACCTATTTTTGTCGGGCATTATTGGCTCAATGGCACGCCTGAGCTACTTAGTCATCAAGTGGTCTGTGTGGATTATTCTGCTGCCAAAGATGGTTTTTTGACGGC
The DNA here is from genome assembly GCF_032057165.1 of Moraxella sp. CTOTU48717. NCBI lineage: Bacteria > Pseudomonadati > Pseudomonadota > Gammaproteobacteria > Moraxellales > Moraxellaceae > Moraxella > Moraxella sp. CTOTU48717. The sequence continues at coordinate 64,298 of NZ_DAMBBC010000004.1, forward strand.
TTATCAATTTGACACCGATCATCCGGCTTTGACCTCAGCGAATTTTATTCAATATCAGCATTAACCCAAAGCTAAACTGGGTGTAACATAAATTAAAATATTTATTTAAAGCTTACGGCTAAAAATGATAGCCAGTGAGCAAACGATTAAGATGAGTTAGGTATGATTCGACGTCCGATTGAGCCGCTAAAGATGCTGTTTGTGATGCAAGGCTCGTATTTTAAACGGCTGATTGTGCCACAAGTTTTGTTGTTTATTTTCTCCTTTTTCATCTATTTTTATCAAACCCATATCGCCACCGAGCCTGTACCGCTCAATCCTTCGGTGTTTGCGATACTCGGTATCTCTCTTGCGATTTTCCACGGGTTTTGTAATAACGCAGCGTATGACAGGTTTTGGGAAGGGCGTAAACTGTGGGGCACGCTGGTTTGGCTAAGTCGAAACATCGCCCGTCAAGTGATGACACTGCCCAATGTCAGTATGGCGGAAAAACAAGCCTTTATCCGCCATCAAATCGCTTTTGTCCACAGTCTACGCCAACAGCTGCGGAGTGAGGATAATACAGCAAACCTGCAGCGGCTATTAACAGTTGAAGAACAGCAAGCCGTGGTTGGGCAAAACTTTATTGCGTTACGCTTGACCCAAATCATGGGGCAGATGCTCGCCAACTGGCAAGCCGAGCAAAAAATCGATGTTTGGCAATGGCAAAGCTTGGATAACACCTTGGGTGAAATTGCCCATATCCAAGCGGGCTGTGAACGCATTAATAACACACCGATTCCGTATGCCTATTTTGTGCTGCTGCATCGCACTGTGTATCTGTATTGCTTTATGCTGCCATTTGGACTGGGCAATGCGATTGGCTGGGTAACGCCATTTGTAGTCAGTTTTGTCGGCTACACCTTTATGGCGCTCAATGAAATCGTCGATGAAATCAGCGAGCCGTTTGGTACGGGGGAAAACGAATTGCCCTTAGGGATGATGTGCGATACGATTGAGACGCAGCTGGCCATGCTTAGTCATCAAAAATTTGCCCCTGAACAAAAGCCGCGAGTACCCGCCAATGTGGTGATATAGTTGCCTCATAGATTTTGATTTTCAAGGGTAAAAAATCATGCTATATTAAGTTTTAACCGTGCATTTCATGCACGTTTTTTTATTTTTAGTCCGTCAATTTTTTGGCAAAAGGAATTTTCCATGTCAGCAAGCCAGCCAAACGCCCAGACACACCAGCTACCACCACCCATCCCATCGCCACAAGGTCAAGCCAAAGTCGGTATCATCATGGGTAGTCAATCTGACTGGGAAACCATGCAAAACGCCGCGCAAGTGCTAGCGGATTTTGGGGTACCATTTGAGTGTGAAGTAATATCGGCACATCGCACCCCTGATAGATTGTTTGACTATGCCAAAACTGCCAAAGCTCGCGGACTGTCTGTGATTATCGCAGGGGCAGGCGGCGCGGCGCATCTGCCCGGGATGTGTGCGTCTCAGACGGATTTGCCTGTGCTTGGTGTACCTGTCAAGTCCTCCATCCTAAGCGGTTGGGACAGTTTGCTATCCATCGTGCAAATGCCCAAAGGGGTGGCGGTGGGTACGCTTGCCATCGGGGCAGCGGGCGCGGCAAATGCAGGGCTACTGGCAGCGCAAATTTTGGCGATTGGTGATAGCACCCTCGCGCAAAAAATCAGTGATTTTCGCGCCAAACAAACCCAAACAATTTTGGATAATCCTGTGCCTGGTAAAATGGATTGATTTTAATAAAAACCGCCCTTTAAAATGGCGGTTTTTTGCTTTATCCAAATGTGGTAATAAGCCAGTTTTTAAAATTTTGGTAGGTAGCGGTGTTTGGGTCAGCTAGTGCCAAGGCTTTTGATAAATCTTGGGTGGGTTTTGATTGGGTGGCAAGCCATGTATAAATCCGTGCTTTATCCAGTGATGTGGTAGGATTTTTAAAATGGCTTGTTCCAAGGCTATGGATAAAGTTTTCGATTTGTCCAAAATGATTTTGTTCATTCGTTGGCATCGTCATTTTTATCCAAGTTTCGAGATAGCCTTCATCTTGATTATTTGGCATTAGCCAAACGCCAATTGGGTTATCGTAATCTAAATTTTCAAAATAAATACCTAATTCATCATTTTGTTGTGGGAATTGATAAAATCCTAATGGGTTTAATCGCTCGCTAATTTGCCGTAGATTTTGGGTTTTAATATCGGTTTTATCAGTAAAATCCATGTCAACCAAAATACCAATATGGCTTACTTGTCCTGTTTCTAAAAGTTTTACTAACCTTGGCAGCTGTTGCAATACTGCTTGTTTTGTCGTGTAGGCGGTTGGCTCAAGGTCTTGGGGTGTTGCTACGTCAATGTTTAATTGAAGGTTTAGATTTTCATGACGCAAAAAAGTTTGGATAAATAATTTATCTGATTCTGCTTCAACAATAAGGTGCTTTATCATTATCTAACCTCAATATTCATTTTGGTTAGATTGTATAAGTCATCTTCATCAAATACGGTGGCGATAAGTTTGCCTTTATCAGATTTGCGGACGCTGTGACCCATGCGAAATAGTACGCCTTCCATGTCGGTGCGGTCTTTGGCGACTTGGGAAAAACTTTCGATACAGTCCCAACTGTGGGTAGTGGCAAATACTTGGATGTTAAAGCGGTGGGCGAGTTCAAAGATAAGTTCCCAAACTTTGGGCTGAACGCTGTAATGTAGTCCGTTTTCAAATTCATCTATTAAAAGGATACTATTTTTTGACTTTGGAATTTCTAAAATAATCTGTAATAGTCTGAAAATTCCATCACCCATTTGATGTAATGGTATTCTTCTTTCAATATTTTTAAGTCTAACAAATGGTATTCTTGTTTCAGAATCCACCAAACTTAGAAAAGCCAAGTTAGTTATATCGCTATCAATCAACTTAAGCATTTCCAAAACTAAATTTTCATCATCTGTTAATGCAATTTTATCCCATGAAGAAGCAAACAAATTTAAGTCAATGTTATTAGTAGTGATATAACCAAAATTAAAAGCTTTCTTTTTCATATGATGTGAATTTTCGGACATATCCATAAATAAAGCTCTATTACTCATAGCTTTGACTTCAAAGTTCATAAAATTTCTATCATCAATAAAATAGGTAAATGAATATCCTTTTTCTCTATCTATGTCCAAATTATTATTTTTACCATTCTTAACATAACCAAAAGTTAAATAATGGCTTTGATTTCCAATATAAGTCCAATTCAAAAAAGGGTTCTCATTAGATTTACTTATGATATTTTCAATTGAAAATACCTTAGATTCTGTGTCTTTTGTATTTAGATGACGATATACATTTCTATTATTTGAAATAAATAGCATTACTTCAGGATTAAACCCACTTGCTAACAAAGCTAAGGCTTCAAGAACGGTACTTTTCCCCGAATTGTTTTTCCCCACAATCAAATTCACATGACCCAATTTCTCAATTGTCACATCTTCCAAAATCCGAAAGTTCTTAATCTTTAGAGATTCTAAGTGCATAACGCAAACCTTACGAGTTATTAACCCATTTATTATTTTATCAACCGCTATCTTACCCACAAAATACTCTACAATCTAGGCAATTTACGGTAAAATCCGTTAATTACCTTTTTGACATTCCTTTCTTTTTTATTGCAAAAGTTGACCATCTATGAGCACGCAACATCAAATCGCCCAAGCCTTAACGTCTTTAGAAAACGCTTACAACCCAAGCGACGTCGAAAACGGCATGTACCAAGTGTGGGAAGACAAAGGCTATTTTCAGCCAAGCTATGATAAACAACAATCGTTTTCTATTGCCCTGCCACCGCCGAATGTCACAGGCTCACTGCACATGGGGCACGGCTTTAACAATGCCATCATGGACACGCTCACCCGCTATCACCGAATGCTGGGCGAAAACACCCTCTGGCAACCAGGCACTGACCACGCAGGGATTGCCACGCAAATGGTCGTTGAGCGTCAATTGAACGCCCAAGGCATCAAACGCCATGATTTGGGGCGCGAAAAGTTCCTTGAAAAGATTTGGGAGTGGAAAGCCGAGAGCGGTGGCAACATCACCCGCCAAATCCGCCGTCTAGGTAGCTCGGTGGACTGGAGCCGTGAGCGTTTTACCATGGATGATGGGTTGTCCAATGCCGTCAAAGAAGTGTTCGTGCGTCTGTACGAAGATGGACTGATTTATCGCGGTAAACGTCTAGTCAACTGGGATACTAAGCTACAAACCGCCTTGTCGGATTTGGAAGTAGAAAATCATGACGAGAAAGGCTCACTCTGGCATTTTCGCTATTATTTGACCGACAAAAATGCCAAAACCCAAGATGGTAAAAATTACCTTGTCGTTGCCACCACCCGCCCAGAAACCTTGCTCGGTGATACTGCCGTTGCCGTGAACCCAGAAGACGCACGCTACCAGCACCTTATCGGGCAAACCGTGACGCTACCGATTACAGGTCGCATTGTGCCGATTGTGGGCGATGACAAAGCGGTGGACATGGAATTTGGCACAGGCTGTGTCAAAATCACCCCTGCCCATGACTTTAATGACTATGAAACAGGCAAACGCCACAATTTGCCGATGATTAATATCTTTGATAATTCAGCGAATATCTTGCCAGAGATGCAGATTTTTACTGATTTACAAACCAAAGAGCCACAGCTTGAGACCACGCCAAGCGAGTATGCAGGACTTGAGCGGTTTGCCGCGCGTAAAAAAATGGTTGAGCAAAGCGAGGCTGAAGGCTGGCTTGAAGAAATCAAACCGCATGATTTAAAAGTGCCCAAAGGCGACCGCAGTAACACCATCGTTGAGCCGTGGCTCACTGACCAATGGTATGTATCCATCGAAAAACTGGCAAAACCTGCCATCGAGGCGGTGGAAGACGGGCGCACCGAGTTTGTCCCTGCCCAGTACAAAAATATGTATATGGCGTGGATGCGCGATATCCAAGACTGGTGTATCAGCCGTCAGCTTTGGTGGGGACACCGTATCCCTGCGTGGTACGATGACGAGGGCAATATCTATGTCGGGCGTGATGAAGCGGAAGTCCGCCAAAAATACCACCTTGCTGATAGCCTAGCGCTGCGCCAAGATAGTGACGTACTAGACACTTGGTTTAGCTCGGCATTGTGGACGTTTAGCACCCTTGATTGGACAGGCGAGCTAAACTTTGACGACTATAGCCAAGCACTCAAAACCTTCCACCCAACCAGCGTATTGGTCACTGGTTTTGACATCATTTTCTTCTGGGTTGCCCGTATGATGATGATGACCCTATACTTTATCAAAGACAAAGACGGCAACCCGCAAGTGCCATTTAAGACGGTGTATGTGCATGGCTTGGTGCGTGATGGACAAGGGCAAAAAATGTCCAAATCCAAAGGCAACGTACTTGACCCGATTGACCTGATTGACGGCATTGATTTAGAAACCCTAGTCGCCAAACGCACCACAGGTCTTATGAACCCCAAAGACGCGCAAAAAATCGAAAAAGCCACGCGCAAAGAATTTGCCGACGGTATCCCTGCGTTTGGCACGGACGCACTGCGCTTCACTTTCACGTCGCTTGCCAGTACGGGACGTGATATCAATTTTGACCTCAAGCGCATTGAAGGCAATCGCAATTTTTGTAATAAGATTTGGAATGCCACCCGTTTTGTGCTGATGAACTGTGTCGATAAAGATGGCAATGCGCTAAACATCGACAAAACCGCCAATACTGAGTTGTGGGAATTGCCAGAGCAGTGGATTATGAGCCGTCTAAACTCCACGGTGAAAGCCATCCATGAGCACATGAGCCAGTACCGTTTTGACTTGGTGAGCCAAGATATCTATGAGTTTATCTGGAATGAATACTGCGACTGGTATGTCGAGCTTGCCAAATCGAGCTTAAACGATGAGTCGGTGAGTGCCGAGCGTAAAGCCCAAATCCGCTATGTGCTGCTCAACTGCCTTGAAGTCGCCATGCGCTTTACCCACCCGATTATGCCGTATATCACCGAGAGCATTTGGCAGACCATTGCCCCTATCATCGATAAAAAAGCGACTGACAGTATCATGACTGCTGCTTTCCCAACAGCGGATGATAGCCTAATCAGCCTACAGACTGAGCATGACATGACGTGGCTACAAGCGCTGATTGGGGCGATTCGTAACATCCGCGGTGAAATGAAGCTTGGCAATGCGGTGCGTCTGCCTGTGCTACTTGATAACATCAGCGATGAGGAAACCGCCCGTCTTAGCCGTATTGAAAATCAGTTCAAATCGCTTGCCAAAGTCGATACGCTGACTATTGTGAATGCGGGTGACGGCTCTGATAAAGAGTTACCGTTGTCGTCATCGAGTATGGTCGGGCAGTTAAAAGTGCTCGTGCCGATGAAAGGCTTGATTGACCCAACGGCGGAGCTTAATCGCCTTGCCAAAGCGCAAGAAAAGCTTACTAAACAAGCAGAAAGTCTGCGTAGTAAGCTTTCTAATGAAAGTTTTGTGAGCAAAGCGCCTGCCAATGTGGTGGAAAGCGAGAAAGCGAAACTAGCTGAGATGGATAGCCAACTTGCCGAAATGCATAAACAAATTGAGCAGTTAAGAAGTTTGTAATTTAAGTCTATTTGAAAAAATTAGGCATAATTGAGTCTTGTTATGCCTTTTTTTGCAATTAAGGTAAAGTTATGAATGTCTATCTACCACTATTTAATATTTTTGAAGAAAACCTTGTTTTACAAAAATATAGGAATGCCACACAAGATGAAATAAGGCAATCAAATTACGATTTAAACTTAGTTACTCGTGGTATTCCAATTTATCAAATTATTTTAGAAAACCATTTGCAATCTGCTATGTATATGGCGAATAAAGGTGAAGATAATCAATTGGAATTTGCCATTGATGACATAATTGAAAAAAGTAAAGTTTTCAAGGTATGGCGAAGTTATATGCCATCTAAAATACCCCAATTTTTATGGAATTATCAAAATCGGTATGCTCGTTGTAATGTTTTTAATGTTGATAAAGAAATTAATAACATTGGTATTAAATTAAGTGTAGGGCAGACTCTAATTCATGGTGGTTATTGGTATAATCATTCAACTGACACAATAATTACTGATAGACCTTTATCTACAACTTTTTGTCCGCAAGTAGCCTTACGTAATGCTGAGTGGTGTGGTAAAGCTTATGATAATGAAAGAATAGATATAATGGTTTTAAGAGTTTTAAGCCCAAGAACGAATGTTTATGTATTTAAACAGAAAGGAACTGATAAAGGACATGAAAAAGAAGTAGTTTTTGCTTCTGGTGCCAAATTGACCAAAGTAAAGGAGCATTACATTACCCATAGAACAGCTTACAAATCTGATAATAACAGCCAGCAACTGTTAGAAAAGTTAGTACCAATTTATGTTTTGGAAGTTAATATTTCTTAAAACGCAAAGTAGGATAAATAAATCTTTACCTTTGAAATTAGAAGCGAGAATTTAATTCGATTTATTTAAACATAGTATTTTATGAAAGAGATATAAAAATTGCTCATACTAAAAGGCATTCACGCTACAACCGCATACCATGCGAAAAATATCAATAAAAATGGATTTATTGTGCCACAAGAAAATTCTGGTAAAGCGGGCAGTGGATTATATTTTTGGAACTATGAAAGTAATCGAAAAAACGCTTTAGAATTATCAAAACAATGGTGGGATTTTGCTTTAAATAAAGCCAATATATACGACAGAAAGCAAGATTGTTCATTAGTACAATTTGATTGCGAAATACATATTCCTGAAGAAGAATTACTAGATTTTGTGGGAGATATCGCGTTATATGAAGCGTTTTTAGACGCTTATCCAATCGGTTTATATGATGAAGCCACTTATGGTGCAAAGTTGGACGATTTTATTAACATATTAGAACGAGTATCGAATCAACAATTCACTGTTTGTCGCATGAATTTATCAGTACCAAATTTAAGAAAAGTACCGTTTGCAAATGCCTTTCCTGCGTTCATTATCAAAAAGCCTATTGATATTTTTATCAAAGAATGTCTTAATAGTTAAATCAATTGGCATAAATTACAGGATATCATGATGATTAATCAAGAAATCTTAAATGCCGTTGTTCAAGAGATTAAATCGACACCAGCAGATGAGTTAGAAAGACGACTTCAACAGTCAGAACAATCTGCTTTTGCTCAATCAATTAATGAACTTTCGGCATTTTCAAGCTCAACTCCAACCGCCAAAAAGCCAAAACGTTTAGCTTTGCGTACCTTTTCGGTATATCGAGCAGAAGCGTTAAATCGTCGAAATAGAGTAAAGCACCGTTTAAGTTTTAGTAGATAATTTGTAACGTAATAAAAAACCCACAAAATCTGTGGGTTTTCATATGAACTTTAAAAAACTTATTTAAAAAGGCGAATGTCTTCCAAAGTTGGAAAATCCTGCCACGCTCCTGCTAGTTCTTGCACGTCAGACGACCAGTGAGAATTGACTTTATTAGGCTGATTAAACATACCAACACGTTGTTTGATTAGCTTATCAAGCCAACTAGTAGACGACAAGTTTTCCGCTTTGGCTTGGTGCAAAACTTGCTCAAGTACCTCATCATCAAGGGTTAAAACAATTTGCGCCATGTCTCTCTCCTTATTCGCTTTTCTCAAAGTATAACTGACAAATTCGGATTGAGCCAATCGGTTTACTCAACTACTAATAAAGCTTAATGCGCCTCATCCCAATTATCACCAATGCCCACTTCAACCACAAGCGGCACCGCAAAATCCACATCCCAGCCTTTATCTTTGGCTGTCTTAGATAGCACCTCTTGCATGGCGTTTTTTATCAACTCGGCAATCGCCTCGGCTTTATCCTCATCCGCTTCAAACACCAGCTCATCATGCACCTGTAATAGCATTTTGGCATGGTCTTGGGGCAATACCTCATTCACCGCAATCATGGCAAGTTTGATGATATCGGCAGCACTGCCCTGTAGTGGCGCATTAATCGCCGCGCGTTCTGCCGCTTGGCGCACGCCGCGGTTGGGGTGCTGCATATCGGGGGTAAATAGCTTACGCCCCAAAATCGTGGTGATATAGCCTTGATTTTGGGCAGCCGTGCGGGTGGCTTGCATATAGGCACGTACCGTAGGGTAGCGGGCAAAGTACAGCTTGATATAGTCTTGCGCTTGCTGGCGAGTAAAGCCCAACTGCTTGGCAAGCCCAAATTCACTCATGCCATAGAGTAGCCCAAAGTTGACCGCTTTGGCTTGGCGACGTTCTTCACTGGTGACATCATCAAACGCCTTGCCCAAAATCTCAGCGGCGGTGGCGCGGTGAATGTCATGCCCCTCCTGAAACGCGCGGATGAGCACAGGGTCATTGGCAAAGTGTGCCATCAGCCGAAGCTCGATTTGCGAATAGTCGGCTGATAGCACTTTGCGACCTTTGGGGGCAATGAACGCGCCACGAATGAGCCGCCCAGTATCAGTGCGAATAGGGATGTTTTGCAAATTTGGCTCAGTCGATGACAACCGTCCTGTGGTCGTCAACGCTTGATGATAACTGGTATGCACACGGTCGTTGCTGTCTGCCACATTTGCCAACGCGTCTGTGTAGGTGCTTTTAAGCTTAGACAGACTGCGATGCTCAAGCACGGTTTCAATTAGCGGATGGTCGATGGTGGCAAGCACCGCTTCACTGGTGGAGTATTGCCCGGTTTTGGTTTTTTTACCGCCTGTGATGCCTAAGCGGTCAAACAGCACTTCACCCAACTGCTTTGGACTGGCAAGGTTAAAGGTTTCGCCCGCTTGCGCAAAGGCGACTGTTTCAAGTGCTTGGATTTTTTCATCAAAGCGCGCGGATAGTTCCCCCAAAAACGCTTTATTGAGCAAAATCCCATCATGCTCCATTTGGCACAGGATTTGGGCAACGGGGATTTCTAGTTCATGCAGCAGCTTGGCGTTGTTCGGTTCGGCGTTGAGTTTTTCGCTAAACAGTTCAAATAGCTGATAGGTGATATCGGCGTCTTCACAGGCGTAGTCACTTGCCACGGTTAAAGGGACTTTGTCAAAGGTGATTTGCTTGGCGCCTTTACCTGCCACATCTTCAAAGGTGATGGTTTGGGTGTGTAGATAGTGGCGTGCCAAGTCGTCCATACCGTGGCGGGTAGCAACAGCGTTAATCACATAGCTGGCAAGCATGGTATCCATTGCCCAGTTGCTCGGCTCGTTGATTAAGTCGATATGGTAATTTGCCAAAATATGCGCGTCATATTTTAAGTGCTGACCGATTTTGCCGATTTGTGGATTTTGCAAAATCGGTTTTAACTGGGCTAAAACATCCTCACGGGCAAGTTGTTCAATCCGATTGCCCATCTCATCAACGTGGGCAACAGGTACATAATAGGCTTCATGAGACTGCAGCGCAAACGATAAGCCGACAAGCTCGGCATGTTGCCAATTTACATCGGTGGTTTCGGTATCAATGACAAAATGCTTTGATGCGCCAAGGCGTTGGATTAACGTATCAAAATCGGCTTGGCTGGTGACAGTATGCCACTGTTTGTTGGCAGTATTTTTGCTATCTTGGCTAGTTTTAATCGCTTCCACCACAGCATTTTGAGCAGGCTCAGCGGCTTTAAAATTGCCGTTATTGGACGGGTGAAACGGATGATTGAGCGACGCTATTTCACTTTTAAATTCCAGTTCGGTAAAAATTGCGCGTTTTTCTGCTATGTTAAAACTTGGGTCACTCGGTAGTCGCAACGTCTCCCAGTCAGGCACGATATCAAGGTCGGTGATGATGGTCGCCAAGCGTTTATCCAGCGCAATGCTGTCGGTGCTTTGCAAAAAGGTTTGTTGTTGCTTGCCTTTTAACTGGTCGACATTGGCAAGGATATTGTCAATGCTGTCGTATTGCTCAAGCAGTTTTTGCGCGGTTTTTGCGCCGATGCCTGCGACACCCTTGATACCATCCGACGCGTCGCCCATGAGGGTGAGATAGTCGATGATTTGACGGGGCTCAACGCCAAATTTTTCTTTGACCCCTGCGATGTCGTAACGCTTGTCATCAAAGCTGTTTTCCACGATGACGCAAGGATTGACCAGTTGGCACATATCTTTGTCGCCTGTGGAGATGATGACATGATGACCTTCTAGGCAAGCACGGTGGGCGAGTGTACCGATGATGTCGTCAGCCTCTACGCCTTCAATGGCGAGGAGGGGTATGCCCATCGCTTGTATCATCTTGTGAATGTAAGGGATTTGCTCGGCAAGTTCGGCGGGCATTTCTGGGCGGTCGCCTTTATAAATGGGGGAAAGCTTGTGGCGAAAGGTGGGCGCTTTGGTATCGAATGCCACCGCCATGTGTGTCGGGCGGTATTTTTCCATCAGTTTTTTGAGGGCGTTGAGCGTGCCGCGGATGGAGTTGGTGTGCAAGCCTTGGGTGGTTTGCATGGTGACAGGCAAGGCGTGAAAATTGCGGAACATATAATATGAGCCGTCCACCAAGATAAACGGCGGCTTTTCGGTGTTGATGTGATCGGTATCAAGTAGGGCAGTTGCAGTCATAGGATTACTTATCTTTATGTTGTTAAAATAGGGTGTCAAAATACAGGCGAATATCAAAATATAAGACAGTGTCAAAATATAGGAAAAAATTTTATATTATCCGCGTATTATACTGGCTTTTTGCGGCTAATCGTTAAGCATTTCAAACTCATTTATTGGCAGAAGGTGGATAGATGTTGGCGGATGCAAATCGGGTGTATGCTAAGCAAGTGCGAAGTTTGGCGGGTTGTCATGGCGGCAACTTTGCAAAAATTCCACCAATAGCCGATAGCCAATGTGCTACAATTTTTTAGCAATTTTAGGCACAACCAATTTTTAGGCACAACCAATTTCTATTTATAACCAATTTCTAGGCACAACCAATTTTTAAGCAAAAAAGGGAACTTTATGGGCAATACCTATTACACACTGCTTGACCGCACCATGACCGATGATATCACCACATCAAACTACCGCTGCAATATCCACTGCCAAGGCGCATGGAATGATAACGAACAACACATGGCGGCAGCGACAGGACTGTTAGCTTACGAGCTTGAACAATTCAAACCGCGCAGTGACATGCGTATCGGGCGCATCAGTCTAGATATTTTTGGGCTGATTCATTTTGGCGATGTTAGCGTGACCACCCACATCATCCGTCCGGGTCGCACTATCGAACTGATCGAAACCACCATGGCAGCCAATGGCAAAACCTGTATCGTTGCCCGCGCGTGGCGTATGCAAACCAGTGATACATCAGAGATTGCAGGGCTTGAAGATGAGCGAATCGGTCATCCAGAAAGCTACCCGAACTGGGACGGTATGAAGCATTGGGGTGGTGGCTATATTGACAGTATTTATCTTAAAGCTGACCCCGACAACCGCCAAGGCGACGGCATCGTGTGGATCAATACCGATATCGACATGGTCGAAGAAAACGGCGAAGTACAGCCCACATCCGACTTTGTGCATTTGATGGGGATGGTCGATACCGCCAATGGCGTGGTACCGCGTATTCACCAACCCAATACCATTGAATGGTTTTTCCCCAATTTAGATTTGCAAATCCATCTGCACCGTATGCCTGTTGGGCGTTGGCTGGGACTTGAGACTGTGCAACAATTTGGGAGCGATGGCGTGGGTCTGACCAGTAGCGTGCTACATGACGCACACGGCGCATTTGGTCGTAGCGAGCAAATTTTAACCATTCGAAAAGCCTAAAAAACTATCAGGAGCAGCAATCATAGAAGATAACAACACGCTAACTGAACACTCGGTCAACGACGCCGAATTTTGGCAAAAACGCTATGATAATGGCTATACTGGGTGGGACATCGGTAAAATTTCGCCACCCCTGCAAGCCTATATCGAGCATTTACTCGACAACGGCGTGAGTAAATCGGTGCAGATTTTAATCCCTGGGGCGGGCAACGCCTACGAAGCAGGCTATCTTCACGAACAAGGTTTTAGCCATGTTTATGTGGTGGATTTTGCCAATCTCCCTTTGGATAATTTTGCCAAGCGCTATCCCAGTTTTCCCAAAACGCACTTGCTACAAGCGGATTTTTTTGGCTTAGACCCTGCGCAGTATCAGTTTGATTATATTATTGAGCAGACGTTTTTTTGCGCGATTGACCCCAGTAGACGCAGCGATTATGCCAAGCAAATGCAAAAGCTCCTCAAACCCACGGGTAAATTGGTGGGCTTGTTGCTAGATAAGCATTTTGAAAGCAATCCACCGTTTGGTGGCGACAAGCAAGAATATGAAACATTGTTTCAGCAGTTTTTCACCATTGATACACTGGCGCCTTGCTATAATTCAATTAAGCCCAGACAGGGTAGCGAATTATTTTTTATCCTAAGCCAAAAGAAGGTAGAGAACGCACGTATTTTTTAAGGGTTATACTACTAATCGTTAAACCACTAATTTTTCAACTGCTAATCGTTACCCTAGCATTTTTTTGGCGATACATACTGATACACATTGAGGCAATCAAAATGATGTTTCTTGAACTTCATGAAGGCACGATTGGTTTGAAGGATATGAAGCGTATCGTCCACAAGTTACTTGAGAACAAGGCGGTGTTTAGACAGTTAAGCCCCGAGCTTTACAGCGATTTGGCTTATATCATCACCCCGACGCTTGCAAGCGACCACAATGAAGCCAATATCCGTGCCAAATTTCGCGAAGTTGTACAAAATTTTGTGATTCAAGGCGACAATGGTCAGCCCATGCGGTTTTATCGTGATGAACAATTTAATCGCTTGTACTTTGGTGATGAAGCAGGCTGGAGAGAAGCGCAGGGTTTTGAAGCGCGGGAAATGGATGCAAGCCTGCTTCAAAAACAATTACCTAAGCTTTAAAATCAGCTTTAAAAAAAGCTGTTAACAAGAGGTTAGCAAAAGGACGGGCAAAGTGCACAAACACTTAACATCCGTCCTTCTGTTTGCTACGGTCAACTAAGTACGCTCTCGCACAATGAAGGGACGAGTCAGCAAGTCTTCATACGTGCCTTTGATGAGAATATCTTTGCTCACCTGTTGGATATTGGTATAGCCACCAAATGCCATACTGATGTCCATCTCGTTGTAGATAATTTCAAGCGCGCGGCGCACACCGTCCTCGCCATACGCCCCCAAGCCATACAAAAATGCCCGACCAATCATGGCGGCTTTTGCGCCAAGGGCAATGGCTTTGAGCGCATCTTGACCTGAGCGTACGCCACTGTCTAAGAAAATCTCGCAGCTAGTGGCATGGGTGCCACTTTCTGCTTGTACGGCTTGTACGATATCTGACAGCATTGAAATACTCGATGCCGCGCCATCAAGCTGACGTCCGCCGTGATTTGACACTACTATCGCATCGGCGCCACTGCGTACCGCCATCACAGCATCATCAGGGTCAAGGATGCCTTTGATAATAAGCTTGCCACCCCATAAGTCTTTGATCCATGCCACATCATCCCAGCTTAACGTCGGGTCAAACTGCTGCGACGTCCAAGCACCCAGCGATGACATGTTTTCCACGCCTTTGACATGTCCGACGATGTTGCCAAAGGTATGACGTCTGGTGCCGAGCATATGCAAGCACCATTCAGGCTTGGTCATGAGGTTTAGTAGGTTAGTGATAGTAGGCTTGGGTGGGGCAGACAAGCCATTTTTAATGTCTTTGTGTCGTTGTCCTAGCACTTGTAAATCTGCGGTCAAAATCAATGCCGAGCAATGGGCTGCTTTGGCACGGGCGATGAGATTTTTCATAAATTCACGGTCGCGCATCACATACAACTGAAACCAAAAAGGCGCCGTGGTATGGGTGGCGACATCTTCAATCGAGCAGATACTCATGGTGGATAGCGAAAAGGGGATACCAAATTTTTCTGCTGCCCGCGCCGCATGCATCTCGCCATCTGCCCACATCATCCCAGTAAATCCCGTGGGTGCAATGGCCACCGGCATGGTGACAGGTTGACCAATCATAGTGGTGGCTAGGCTACGTCCATCCATGTTGCGGAGCACTTTTTGGCGTAATTTGATACGGTCAAAATCGGTTTCATTATTGTAATAGGTCGTCTGCGTCCACGACCCAGAGTCTACATAATCATAAAACATACGCGGCACTTTACGCTCGGCCACGCGGCGTAAGTCTTCGATATGCGTCATTTTGGATAAGTCTTTCATGGTGTGTCCTTTGCAAAGGGGCTAGCTATGCTTTTAAAATAATACGCATAAGGATTATTAGGTTGCGATTTATCAGATTGCGATGCGAACAATGGGCAATAAGCGTTAAGGAGTTGATTATAAAAAAAATCTGCCAAGACATAATGAATTAAATTTTTAATATTATGCCAATAATCTATATTGGCTTTTCAGCTTAACGCCATAATATCCATGATGGAAAAAGGATAATATAAGGTCTTGGTAGCGGTGACTAGCACAGGTATTTTATCAGCAAATTCCAGCATCTCTTGTTCTGGTAACTCGGCAATATCAATCGACTGCCAGCGTATATCGGCAACGGCTTGTGCTTGACGCAATAAGCTTTCAGCGATTTCACACAGATGACAGCCCACTGTGCCATATAATCGCCAAGTAGTCGGCTCACCCATCATGTGATTGTGCGGATTTGTCATGTTTTGGGCGTCGAAGTCGGACATATTCTGCCTTAGCATATAGCCAAAAATGCCATAATACGTTATATTTTTAGCTTAAGCCATCGCTGCTTTTTGCCCCCGCCGTTAGGAATACACCGTGACCAAACCCGCTACCAAAAAAACTGCTACCAAAATGTCGATAAAGCCCAAACCTGTCAACACAGCTTTACCACCCACCAACCGTGGTATTGGGTTTGGCGGCTGGGTCAAGCGTATTTTGCTCATAGTCATTGCCTGTTTTGTTGCGTTTCATGTAATAGTTGCAGCCTTATTGGTTGTCTGGAAAACCCAGCCTATCAACAACAGCATGTTCATGATACTGTATCGCTTGGGCAATTTTGCCCCTGTCAGTCAGACCTGGGTGGATGATAATCAAATTTCGGTGAATGTAAAACGGGCGGCGATTGCCAGCGAAGATGCCAACTTTGTCAATCACGCTGGCTTTGATGTGCAGGGCATTGAGAATGCGATTAAGAAAAATGAAAAAGCGGGGGCTATCAGCGCGGGCGGCTCAACCATTAGCCAACAGCTTGCCAAGAATTTATTTTTATACCCCAATCGCTCGTATTTTCGCAAAGGCGAAGAAGCGTTAATTACCTTGATGATTGAAAATATGTGGACCAAAGAGCGGATTTTGCTTGCTTATCTCAATGTCGCAGAGTTTGGCAAAGGCGTCTATGGCATTGAAGCAGCCGCTCAGCACTACTATCATAAGTCGGCAGCGCATTTGACAAAGCGACAAGCCGCATCTTTGATTGCTATGCTACCTAATCCCAAATATTTTGAAGACAACCGTAATGACCGACGTCTGCTTAACAAAACCCAAATTATTCTACGGCGCATGGGTGCGGCAGATTTGCCCGACACGGAATAGTGAAGAAACTCATGTATCATTACACGCTTATCATTACATTGTTAACTTTACACTGTTAAAAATGCTTGACCATAAAAGGACTGTGCTATGCCAAACACTGCCAAACAAGACCAAACTAGCGAAGAGCATGTATCAGAAATTAATCCGATACTAGGATTTAACAGCATTTGCTACCCAAACGTGTTTGAATATCAACAAGACGATAGCGAGCTGTATTTTAATCGTGAATTGTCACTGTTACAGTTCCATCAGCGGGTACTCGCCCAAGCTACCAATCCTCGCCACCCACTGCTTGAACGACTGTTTTTCTTGATCATTTTTTCATCCAATTTAGATGAATTCTTTGAAATCCGTGTCGCGGGCTTGATGCAAAAAGTACAAATGGGCGATGTGGTGAGCAGCATCGATGGTATGCGTCCCAGTAAGGTTTTGTCATATATTTCTGAAATCGCCCATCATGCCGTGGATAAGCAATACCGTATTTTAAATGATGAAATTCTGCCTGCACTGGCGGAGCAAGACATTCGCTACCTAAAACGTGATGAATTGACCCCAGAGCAAGCCGCCTGGGTAAAAAAATACTTTGCTGAGCAAGTCGCGCCCGTGCTGACGCCGATTAGTATTGACCCTGCACATCCTTTTCCTAGATTGGTGAATAAAAGCTTGAATTTTATGGTGGGCTTAGAGGGCAAAGATGGCTTTGGTCGCGATATTAACATGGCGATTGTCCCTGCACCCCGAAGCTTACCGCGGGTTATTCGCTTACCCAATGAACTGACAGGCGGTAAAGAACATCACATCATGCTCACCGCAGTGATTCACGGGCATATCGAAGACTTATTCCCTGGCATGACGGTCACAGGCTGCCACCAATTTCGTTTGACGCGTAACGCCGATTTAGATTTATCGGATGATGTCGAAGACTTGGCGAAAGCGTTGGAAGGTGAGTTAGAGAACCGTCGATTTGGTGCCAAAGTGCGCTTAGAAGTGACCACCTATTGCCCACAGCCGATGGTGGATTATCTACTTGATGAGTTTGGTTTAAGCCAAGAGCAACTATACCGTGTCAATGGTCCTGTCAATCTGACGCGTTTGTTGTTTGATTTTAAAATCCCAAATTTGCGTTATCAGTCGTTTAATCATGCCATTCCCAAAGCGTTTCGCCGTGATAGCTTGGATAAAAATGAAAACGTATTTCATGCCATTCGTAAGCAAGATGTATTGGTGCATCATCCGTTTCATTCGTTTTCACCTGTGGTCAACATTTTGCGCCAAGCCGCCAATGACCCCCATGTATTAGCCATCAAACAGACCCTTTATCGCTCAGGGACAAATTCTGAAATTGTCCAAGCGTTGGCTGAAGCTGCGCGTAAAGGCAAAGAAGTCACCGCGGTGATTGAGCTGCGTGCGCGCTTTGATGAAAAATCCAACATTGAAGTAGCAAACTTTCTGCAGCAGGCTGGGGCAGTGGTGGTGTATGGCATCGTAGGCTACAAGACCCACGCCAAGCTGATGATGATTGTGCGCCGTGAGGAAGATAAAATCCGCCGCTATGTGCATTTGGGCACAGGCAACTACCATGCGGGCAATGCCAAAGCTTATACCGACTATGGTTTATTCACCGCCAATGAAGCAATCACCGAAGATGTGCATAAAATCTTTAACGAACTCACAGGCATGGGCAAGCCAGCCAAAGTGCAAAAACTACTGCATGCCCCCTTCACCTTACATGACAGACTCATGGGCTTTATTGACAACGAAATTGCCCATGCCAAAGCAGGCAAAGAGGCGCACATTATCATCAAGGTCAATGCGATGACCGAAAAATTACTGATTGACAAGCTATATGAAGCATCGCAAGCAGGCGTTAAAATCAATCTGATTATACGGTCTATGTGTTGTATTCGTCCGCAATTACCCGGCGTATCCGACAATATCACCGTGCGCTCTATCGTCGGGCGTTTTTTGGAGCATACCCGCGTGTATTATTTTGCCAATGGGCATCAAAATCCCAATGCTAATGGCAAACGCACCCACCGTTTATATTGCGCCAGTGCAGACTGGATGGATCGCAATTTATTTAGCCGTGTTGAAGTGGCTTTCCCCATTGAAGACCCCATCGTCTTTAAACGCATTATGGAAGATTTGCACAATTATCTCAAAGACAATGTCAATGCATGGGAGCTTGATGCCAAAGGTACATGGCGAGCGATTACCCCTGGTGAAGGTGAAACAGCATTCTCGGCACAAGATTATTTATTAACCAAAATCACCAGAAAAAGCTAATTTTGCTAGTCACGAGTTTTGAGTTAATTGCACCGCTATCTATAGAAGATGGCGGTTTTTTTGTTGATGACCGCGTTGATTTACACCCAACGTCCAAAATTTACCGAATGGTAATAAATCTGCCAAAATTTCACACAGCTAAACACTTATCACATAGTGATAACAGCTTGTTACGCGAATACTTATCACTAACCGCCTTTATTTGCTACTATCAAATCATGAAATTATAAGTATAAAAGCGATTGAATTGGCTATTTTTTTTACATAAATTTAATCGCGTTCTATTTAAAAGTCTTTGATTAAAATCTTTGACTTGAATTGGTACTAATAAAAAACATAAGGAAAATTACCATGTCACAGAATCAAGCACAAAACCAATCACAGAATCAACCAAGCAACCAAACCGAGATTCAAAAAGCGACAGAAAATGTGGATCCCAGTCAATTATCAGAAAATTTGGACAAGCAAAATAGCGTGAAAGGTGAACCACAAGACTTAGATCAAAATGAAAACACCCCGTTTATTGACGACTCATTGCGTACTGACAACCACTAGGATTTTAATTGTTAAGCTTTTGAATACTAAGCTTTTAATCATTCAGTTTTGATTGACTAATTTATACAGCTCAACTTATAAAAATAATAACTTATTGAGCGATAACAATTAATTAAAGGAATAAAAAATGCAAAATAATCTAGAGAATAACGTAGAAATTGTAGATCCAAAAACAGGTGTCGCTGTGACCCCGCAAGCCGTCATAGTAGAAGACAGTGTCACCCACCAATCGGGTGATGGATTAACCACAGGCATGTCACCGTCAATGGAAACGCCCGATATTTTTGATAATACCCCACAAGCGGCGGTGAAAGTCCAATCCGCAGAAGACGTGGTGAAGGGCGAATTATCGGATGAAAATGTGGCACGTATTTCTGAGGAAGAGGCGCAGAAATTACAGCAAACTGCCCAAGCCAATCTCAATGCAGAAAATTCACTTCATACGTTATCAGATGGTAGTGTAGATATCGACCGAGATCACTAATTTTCGATATCATTAAGTTAGGTTTAAGCATTTTATTGCGTTGATACCCAAAAAGGAATGACCATGAATTCACCAGAAGCACAAACCAAACACGTTAACTTAGGCGATAAGTCTGCCGAGTTCGTCGATCGTCGTAACCAACCGGGACAAGCGTTTGACGATAATGTCAATGAACATACCCTTGGTAGGGACGCGGTTGGTAATGACCAGCTAAAAAGCGATACCATTAACGAGCGCAATCTTTATACTACCCCAGAAAATGCCCAAAAACGCACTATAAATCCTGATGGCTCTATTCCAAGCGTTGGTAGTGAGTGAGAGTAAGTGGCAGTGAGTCAGTTTAAGGATTAAATTGTAATAGCTAACCATCCACCCCATTTGATGGTTAGCTTTTTTTATCGTTACAGTCTACAAAAACCTCACGCAATCCAACCTCACGCAATCCAACTGGGTACCCCACTATGAAAGCGTAATTCATCATCGGTTTCATTGATAAGCTGCGCTTCTACTTGACGAAAAAACGCCACCCGCGCATCAATGGGCTCGTCACTGATACTTTGCGCCAATGCCAAATAATCTTCAAAATGACGACTTTCTGATTTTAGCAAATAGCGATAATATTTTGCCAAACGCTCATCCTCAATCACTTGTGACAGTGCCCAAAAACGTTCACACGATCGGGCTTCGATGAAAGCACCAATAATTAAAGTGTCTATCATCGCTTGCGGCTCGTAAGTGCGTTTATGTTTGAGCATACCTGCGGCGTAGCGACCTGCAGCAATATGTTGCCACGCTTGTCCACGCTCTGCCATCAATCCCATCACTTGCTCATAATGGAGCATTTCTTCTCGAATCAGCTGAGCAAGCTTTAACTGCAGCTCGGTATGCGACATATAGCGAAAAATCAAATTCATCGCGGTGCCTGCGGCTTTTTTTTCACAATTGGCATGATCTTGGATGATGGTCGGCAAATCTGCCATGGCGGCTTTGAGCCATTTATCCGACGTCGTACAACCCAAAAACGCCAAAACAGGGGTGATATCAATGGGTTTTGGCTGATAGACAGAGTTATCGTTATCCAAGTCAATGACGGCTAAGTCATCAAAACTGCCGTCCGTTTGTACTGGGTTGTTGATAAGAGCGGAATTTGACAAGGGGTTACTCACTTATTGGCACGTTAATAAAATGATATTTTACCAAAAATCAGCGATAAAACCCTTAGCACAAAAATTTATATATAACGATTATTTAAAAAATAAATAGTTTTTATTTCTTTATTTTTATAAATGATATTCGTATAATCAAATGTGAATTTTTTGCTATTTTAGGTCAAAACATAAGGAAAAATGCCATGTCAGAACGCGTTCAAAAGGGTAGTCTAGCGATTGATACACAGCTTTATAACTTCATTGCCAATGAAGTTACGCCAGTCGTGGGCATCGATAACGAAAAATATTGGCAAGAATTTGAAAAAATTGTCCAAACATTCCAACCCCGTAATAAAGCATTGTTGGCAAAACGTGACGAGATTCAAACCCAAATCGATGACTGGCATGACAAAAACCCCGCTAACAACGGTCAAATCGACAAAGCCGCTTATACCCAATTTTTAAAAGACATCAACTACATCGTGCCAGAAGGCGATGACTTTTTGGTTGAGACCCAAAACGTGGATGACGAAATCGCCCATATCGCAGGCCCACAGTTGGTGGTACCTGTACGCAATGCCCGTTATGCGCTAAACGCAGCAAATGCGCGTTGGGGCAGCTTGTATGATGCGCTATATGGTACCGATGTCATCGATGAAACCAATGGCGCAGAAAAAGGCAAAGGCTACAACCCTGTTCGTGGCGGCGAAGTTGTAAAATACGCCAAAAACTTCTTGGATAGCAATTTTGCCTTAGCTGAGGGTCAATATGCTGACGTCACTGGTTTTAAAGTTGAAGACGGTAAATTAGTGATACGCCAAGGCGATAAAACCACCTCACTAGCCCAGCCAGAAAAATTCGCAGGTTTCCTAGGCGACGCGGCCAATCCAACGGGTATTTTACTGAAAAATAACGGCTTACATGCCGAAATCCAAATCGACCCATCAAGCCATGTGGGTAAAGATGACCCTGCAGGCATCAAAGATGTCTTGATGGAAGCCGCGGTTACCACCATTCAAGACTGTGAAGACTCAGTCGCTGCCGTTGACGCTGAAGAGAAAGTAGAAGTATATCGCAACTGGTTTGGGTTGATGAAAGGCGACCTGAAAGACAGCTTTGAAAAAAATGGCAAACAAACCACTCGTACCATGAACCCCGACCGTGAATACACCGCGCCAGATGGTGGCAAAGTTACCCTGCACGGCCGTTCAGTGATGCTAATTCGCAACGTCGGTCACTTGATGACCAACCCCGCGATTTTAGTCGATTTTGAAGGTCAGCAAGAAGAAATTTATGAAGGTATTATGGATGCGCTAATCACACCACTGTGTAGCCTGCCAGATATCTTGGGTAAAAACAGCTTAAGCAATTCACGTACAGGTTCAATGTATATCGTAAAACCAAAAATGCATGGCCCTGAAGAAGTACAATTTACAGTTGACTTGTTTGCCGCGGTTGAAAAAGCGTTAGACCTACCCGAGAATACCTTAAAAGTCGGTATCATGGATGAAGAGCGCCGCACGACCGTTAACTTAAAAGAATGTATCCGCGTTGCCAAAGACCGCGTTATCTTTATTAACACAGGCTTTATGGATCGTACCGGTGATGAGATGCACACCAGTATGAAAGCCGGTCCCTTTGTCCGTAAAAACGACATGAAAAATACCGATTGGCTCAATGCTTATGAGCGTTGGAACGTAGACATAGGCGTCAAATTAGGTCTACCTGGTAAAGCGCAAATCGGTAAAGGTATGTGGGCAAAACCTGACAACATGAAAGAAATGGTTGCCACCAAATCCAACCATCCAAAATCAGGCGCGACTTGTGCGTGGGTACCATCACCCACAGGTGCTACGCTTCACGCCATGCACTACCATGAAACCAACGTCATGGACGTGTTAGATAATATCAAAGACCGCGAGCCTGCCAAGCTAGATGACATTTTGACCGTGCCACTTGCTACGGATACCAACTGGACAGATGAGCAAAAAACTGCCGAGCTTGAAAACAACATTCAAGGTATTTTAGGATATGTAGCGCGCTGGGTTGACCAAGGCGTTGGCTGTTCTAAAGTACTGGATATTGACGACGTTGCCTTGATGGAAGACCGCGCTACCTTGCGTATTTCTAGCCAGCACGTTGCCAACTGGTTAGCGCATGGGGTCGTGACACCACAACAAGTGGATGACGTGCTCAAACGTATGGCAAAAATGGTCGATGAACAAAGCAAAGACGATCCGGCTTATATCCCAATGGCAAATGACTATAACACTTGGGCATACAATGCAGCTCGCGATCTTATCTTTAAAGGTACAGTACAACCCAGCGGATATACTGAACCATTACTACATCAAGCACGACTAAACTTAAAAGCAAAATAAGTTTTTTATTTAGCAAAGATATTAACATCATAAAAACCATCAGATTTGTAACTGGTGGTTTTTTTATGGCATAAAAATATTGCAAAATGTTTCAGAATGAATTACTCTAATTTCACAATTAAATTTAGATTCTGTTAACTGTTTCATTGTTTTGTAACAAATTGTTGGCAAAATCTATCTATACAAAAGAATTGCTACGCATCTGTGTAGTTTTACCTAGGATATTGTGGAGAAATCCTTATGAAAAAAATCGCAATCGCTTCAGCCATCGCTTTAGCTTCAATCACTGCTGCCCATGCTGCGCCAACTGTATATGGTAAAGTCTTATTAACTGGCGAATATACAGATGTTGATGATAAAACTGCTAAAAATGATGATACTTCTAGTACAAAATTAGTCTCTAACTCTTCACGTATTGGTTTTAAAGGTGAAGATGATCTTACTGATACGACTAAATTAGTCTATCAATTGGAATACGGTATTGATGTTGATGCTGATACAAATGGTAAAAATCAATTTTACTCACGTAATACTTTTATTGGCTTAGCCCACAATACAATGGGTACTTTACTTGCCGGTCGTCATGACACACCATTTAAACTAACTAAAGGTAGTGTTGATGTATTCAATGATTATGACAATGTAGCGCTAGGCAAGCTAATGGCAGGTGAACAACGTGCTAACAATGTGATTGCTTATAAATCACCAACATTGGTAGGTACGCCAGTTACTTTTTTAGGCGCGGTGAGCCTCGATGAATGCTCTAAAAATGATGATGATAAATGTGTAGCTACGCCAGCTGTTGCAGCCGTTGCACCACAAGCGATTTATGATGTGACTGGTAAAGATATTATTGGTTACACTAAAGGTACACCAGCTAAAGCTGCCGTCTATCGTGACAAGAAAAATGCTTACTCTGCAATGGTAAACTATGACCAAAATGGTGTATATATCGGTTTAGGTTATGACAATTCAGTATATGGTAAAGATACAAGTGGATGGCGTTTAGCGGGCTCAGTAGACATGGGCAAAATGAACATGGTTGATGGTCTAACACTGGGTGCGCTATATCAAAATTATGACTTTAACACTGATGATAATGAGAAATCATGGCTGTTAAGCGGTAAATACAAAATTGGGGCAACGCCATGGGCGGTTAAAGCACAATATATTGACACTTCAAACCAAAGTGGCGTGAAAGACCGTGATGCTACTGAAGTTGCGTTAGGTGCTGAATATAGCTTTAACAAAGCTACCAAAGGTCACTTGTACGCTGCACAAATCGATACTGATAATGTTTCAGATAGAACAATCGTGGGTGGTGGCTTAGAATATAAGTTCTAATATATCTAACTTTTAGATTGCTGTAAAAGCTAACTAATTTTTTAGTTAGCTTTTTTATTTTCATTAACGCTAAAAAATTAATTAAAAAAAATATGATTTAATACTAGAAAGAATATTATGTCACTAAGATTAAAAATAAACTTACAATCACGTAAAAATTAAAAAAACTATTGCAAAATATTTCAAAATTGTTATCCTAGTAGTTAGAAGTATGTTTTTAGTAATTAGTACGAATAAAATGTAAATATATTCATACTTTATTGCTAGACTTATACAGTTAATAGTTGACGCTATTAATAATAATCAAAGTAAAGATTTTCTTGCTTTGGTCGTTCGGAGAGGTAGTGGTGCTGACAAGTCACCAGTTATCTAAAATTTGTTTTTCCTGATAGAGATGTCCTATGAAAAAATTACTTTTAGCCACAGCCGTCGCTGCACTTTCAGTTTCTGCTGCCCATGCTGCTCCAACTGTTTATGGTAAAGCGTTAGTTACAGTTGATTATTCTGATTTTGACGATGAATCAACCACTAAGTTGAATTCTACTGCCTCGCGTATTGGTTTTAAAGGTGCCGAAGCACTAACAGCTAATACTGACTTGGTATACCAATTAGAGTATGGTGTTGAAATTGATAGTGACAACGGTGGCACTGTGAAAGGCAAATCACAAAATCAATTTCATTCACGTGACACTTATTTAGGTCTATCTAACAAACAATATGGTACTTTGGTTGCTGGTCGTTTGTCTGCAATCGATGACAACATCAATTACGTTAGCCAAACTGTAGGTCAATACGACGGTTTCAATGCGGCCTCTTGGGATGGTGACCGTGTAAACAATGCGATGGCTTACTTTTCACCAGCCTACAACGGTCTTCAATTCATGGGTATGTATGCATTTAAAGAGGATAACGCATCTGATTTACCCACAGATGCAGAAGCGTTTGGTGTAGGTGTGAAGTATGAACCAGCAAATCAACCATTCCGTGCTGGTGCAACCTACATCAAATCAGGTGATTTCAATACTACTCGCTTAAGCGGTGCCTATGACTTAAATAACCAAATTGGTCTTGGCGCATTGTATCAAATCACTGATTTAGACACTAGTGACAAAGAAAACTTGGCTGCAATAAGTGCAACCTACAAAACTGCAACGCCTTGGACAGCCTACGCGCAAGCTGAAATGACCTCAAATGTTGGCGGTGTTGATGGTAAGGACGCACAGCGTTTAGTATTAGGTGGTAAGTATGCATTCAATGCCAATGCAACGGGTCATGTATACGCTGGCTACTCAAATCTAGAGCAAGAAGGTCAAGATGACCGAGACGGTTTTGGTATCGGTACTGGTATCGAATACAAATTCTAATCTTTACTAGAATTTGCTATCAAAAAATCCACTCAGCGATGAGTGGATTTTTTTATGCCAATCAATGAATTGATAAAAATAATTTTTTGCTAAACCTAGGCATTTTCGAGTAAAATTCTTTTTTACCAACGAGCGAAATAGATAACATGACAAAATTCATCTTTGTAACTGGCGGTGTCGTTTCTTCACTTGGCAAAGGTATCACCGCTGCATCGGTAGCTGCGATTCTTGAGGCGCGTGGTCTGAAAGTCACCATGACCAAAATGGACCCTTATATCAATATTGATCCAGGTACAATGAGCCCGTTTCAGCATGGTGAAGTGTTTGTTACCGAAGATGGCGCAGAGACTGACCTTGATTTGGGCTATTACGAGCGTTTTTTACGCCACTCAAAAATGACGCAGCGCAACAACTTTACCAGCGGGCGTATTTATTCGGCAGTGATTGAGAAAGAACGTCGCGGTGATTATTTGGGTGGCACGGTACAGGTCATTCCGCATATTACCGATGAAATCAAAGCGCGTATCCGTGCCAGTGGCGAAGGCTACGATATTGCGATGATTGAAATCGGTGGTACTGTCGGTGATATTGAAAGCTTGCCATTCATGGAAGCGGTGCGTCAAATGCAAGTTGAACTTGGCCGCAACAATGCGATGCTGATGCATTTAACCCTCGTGCCTTATATCGCGAGTGCAGGCGAGAGCAAAACCAAACCAACCCAGCACTCAGTCAAAGAATTACGCAGCATTGGCTTGCAGCCTGATGTGTTAATCTGTCGTAGTGAACACGCCATTAGCGATGATAATCGCCTAAAAATTGCATCGTTTACCAATGTTGAGCAACGTGCCGTTATTCTTTGCCCAGATGCCAAATCTATTTATCAAATTCCAAGTATCCTGCACGCGCAGCATTTAGATGATTTGATTTGTGAGCGCTTTGGGTTAGATACGCCAGAGGCGGACTTGAGTGATTGGCACCAGTTTACCCAAGCGTTGTTAAATACCCAAGAAACCGTCACTGTGGCGATGGTGGGTAAATACGTCGAACTGCCTGATGCCTATAAGTCAATCAATGAAGCCTTGCTACATGCGGGCGTGGCAAACAATGTCAAAGTCAATATTGACTATGTCGATGCCGAAAAACTTGAAAACGATGACAGCCTGTTTGAGCATATTAAATCCGCCGATGCTGTGCTTGTCCCTGGTGGATTCGGTGAGCGCGGCACCTTGGGTAAAATGAAAGCAATTCGCTATGCCCGCGAAAACAATGTGCCTTATTTGGGAATTTGTTTGGGAATGCAATTAGCCGTCATTGAGTTTGCGCGCAATGTATTAGGTCTTGACGCCAACTCAACAGAGTTTGATAAAAAAACCAAAGCGCCATTGATTGGTTTGATTACAGAATGGTTTGATGAAAAAGGTGAACTACAAGTACGTAGTGACGCCTCGGACTTAGGCGGTACCATGCGTTTGGGTGCCCAAAAAGCCGAGCTTGTGGAAGACAGCAAACTGCGCCAAATCTATGGCAGTCCTGTGATTACTGAGCGCCATCGTCACCGCTATGAAATGAATGGTCGCTATATCGAACAGCTGGAAAATGCCGGTATGAAAATTTCTGGTTATTCAGCCAAACAGCATTTGGTTGAGTCAGTAGAGATTGCCAATCACCCTTGGTATGTGGCGGTACAATTCCATCCAGAATTTACCAGCCAGCCACGCGGTGGTCATCCATTGTTCAATAGCTTTGTTGCGGCGGCGAAACAAACCAAAAAATAGTATTTATGACGCACAAAAAACCATCTGTTACAGGTGGTTTTTTGTTTTTAGCCAGCTTCGTATCTAGCCAATTATGCTATAGTGACAATCAATAACAACTTTAACAACATACTGAGAGCCCTATGACCACTAACTTACCGACACCGCAATCCCATATTCAGCTCAACGATATCACCATCGGCAATGATCAACCGTTTGTGCTGTTTGGCGGCATGAATGTACTAGAAAGCAAAGATTTGGCATTTGAAATTGCTGAAAGCTATATTGAAATCTGTAAACGCTTAAATATCGGCTATGTGTTTAAGGCAAGTTTTGATAAAGCCAATCGCTCAAGCTTGTACTCGTTTCGTGGTCCAGGTCTAGAAAAAGGCATTGAATGGCTAAGCGACATCAAAAAAGCGTTCAATGTGCCCATTATCACTGACGTACACGAGCCGTACCAAGCTGAGCCTGTGGCAGCGGTGGCGGATATTATCCAGTTGCCCGCGTTTTTGAGTCGCCAAACCGACTTGGTAGCAGCGATGGCAAAAACCGGTGCGATTATTAACGTCAAAAAAGCACAGTTTTTGGCACCCCATGAGATGAAACATATCATCAATAAATGCCTTGAAGCCGGTAATGATAAAATCATCTTGTGCGAGCGTGGCAGTGCGTTTGGTTATAACAATCTCGTTGTTGATATGCTTGGCTTTGACATTATGAAAAAAATGCAGGTTCCCGTGTTTTTTGATGTGACCCATAGCTTGCAGCAGCCGGGTGCGCGTGAAGATAGTGCAGGCGGTCGCCGAGAGCAAATTACCACGTTAGCACTCGCTGGCATGGCAACAGGATTGGCAGGGTTATTTTTGGAAGCGCATCCAAATCCTGATATCGCCAAATGCGATGGCCCTTGTGCGCTGCGGCTGAGTCAGCTTGAGCCGTTTTTAGCGCAGTTAAAACAGCTTGATACCTTAGTCAAAGGGTTTGAGGTGTTAGATACTCATTAATTTTTACGCAAGTTTTAACACAAATTTGCAACGCCTTGTTATTAAAATGTTATCAATCGATAACGAGGCTTTTTTTTGGCTATGTTATAGTGCTAGGTTATAGGACTAGAACAATATTTTATAACCCACAGCATAAATACAGGAATGACTATGGCAATTCAAACAGTCGCGTACGATTTAAAAGGCATTAATGACCCTGCAGGCTATGAGGAAGTCATGAAAGCTTTAACCACCATCGGCGGGGTTCAGGCAGTGCATCTTGAACCTGAAAATCATCGCGTGATTGTAAGCTTTGATGATACCGAGACGTCAGTTTTTGCCTTCAAAGCTGCGCTGACCAATGTTGACTATATCACCGAGCCGTTCCCGATTGAGGCACCTGCCAACCCTGCCAACAATCGTACTTTAGCGGGTGATTTGGCAAAAGATGGTAGACTTTTTTAAATTGTTTGTTCAGTGGCTACGCTCGGTGCGGCAAGGGTGGTTGGTCACTGAACCATTTTGTACGCCATCTTGCAAGCCCTCTAAAATGCTACAGGTAGGCGAGCCATCTCCCAAACAACTATCGTGCCATCCTTGCAGGGTGGCTTTCATTGATTGTAACCGCTGTATTTTATCGCTTAGTTCATCGATGTGATTGCGGGTTAACGCTTTGACTTGGGCATTGCTACGCTGCTTGTTATCTTGTAGAGCCAATAACGCTTCAATTTGCGCTAACGAAAATCCCACATCACGGGCATGTTTGATAAATTTTAGACGCTGTAATTGGGTATCGCTAAAAATACGGTAACCACTGTCCGTGCGCTGAATGGTCTGTAATAAACCGAGTTTCTCATACTCACGAATTTGCCTAGGTGATAATTCAGTCAATTTAGCGACTTCATTAATATTCATTTTTTGCTTGACCTTGACCTAATGTTAAGGTTTATAGTAATACCACAGTGTGATAAATCAATCTTTTTTTTCAAAGAACATAAAAAAAGCAACCTGAAGGATATGAATATGAATAACATCGTGGGTTTGCCATGGGTGGTGGCATTGGCGCTAGGTATGACAGCTTGTACAAAAAATGACACCACCCAAACTGCAACAACGGCATCAAGTACCGATTCAATGAGTATCGATGCGAGAAGTGCCGATGCGAGCATGACCCAAGCACAGTCAATGCATCATATGGCTTCGGCAGCGGATACACAGTCACAATCGCAGCCGCCGCATATCATGGCTTATATGGATATCATGAATAAAATGCACCAAGCCATGTCAGCAGGGGTGCAAGCTAAGAATGCCGATGTCGGGTTTGCCAAAGGCATGATACCGCATCATGAAGGCGCAATTGCGATGGCAAAAGTGGAGCTGCAATATGGCAAAGATGCCGAGATGAAAGCCCTTGCACAAAAAATCGTCGATGCCCAGCAAAGTGAAATCAGCGTGATGCAAAACTGGTTGGACAAAAACGAATCAAGTCAGGTAGCGGCGAGCAATGCCAAAGAAATAACGCAAGCCTATCAGCAAAAAGACATGAGCAACCACGATGCCATGATGCAAGGAACTATGGACGCCAATCCTGATATCGCCTTTGCTAAGGGTATGATACCGCATCATCAAGGCGCGATTGATATGTCAACGATAGAGCAAACCTATGGTAAAAATCCAGCGATGCTAACACTCGCCAAGCAGATTAAACAAGCGCAAACGCCAGAAATCAAACAAATGCAAGACTGGCTTAGCAAACAAGCTTATTAATTAAAAGAATAGCCACGTAAACGTAAAAAAGGAGCGTAGTATGACAACCCAAACCATCACCTTAAATATCCAAGGCATGACTTGTGGCGGCTGCGTCAAAAGCGTAACCAATGCCCTCAATCAAGTGGCAGGGGTGAAATCTGTCGATGTCAGCCTAGACCATAACAGCGCAACCATCAGCTTTGATGACAGCCAAGCACAACAAAACACGCTTAAAGAAGCGATTGAAGACGCTGGCTTTGACGTAGTATAACGACGCCATACAAAGACACCATACAAGGACTCCATACAAGACAGACACTATCATGACTACCCAATCGATCACCCACGCGTCAGACAACGCCCATACCGAGCAAGTCATTCTTGATATCGATGGCATGACTTGTCAAGCCTGTGCCAGCCGCATCGAAAAAGTGCTCAATAAAAAGCCTGCGATAGTGCAAGCCGATGTCAATTATGCCAATGAAGTGGCGCAGGTGCAGTTTGATGCATCACAAACCAACGCCGAGCAGATTGTAGAATGGGTGAAAAAGACAGGCTATGAGGCAAAATTGCAGCCGAAGAACGCGCTATTTGCGCATGAAGCCTATGAGCAAAAAGCGCCCTACACCTTGATTGCGGTTTGGATTTGCTTGCTGCCTTTTTTGATTGGCATGGCGGGCATGATGATAGGCAGTCACGCACTGATGCCGCCGCTGTGGCTACAATTTGTGTTGGCAACTATCGTACAGTTTGGCTTGGCGATACCGTTTTACAAAAGTGCGTGGGCGAGTATCAAAGGCGGTCTTGCCAATATGGACGTGTTGGTGGTGCTGGGCACACTGACAATTTGGGCGTATTCGACCTATAGTTGGTTGAGCTATCTGCAAACCACAGCCCAAATGGGGCATGATGGGATGGCGCATAGCATGGCCCATGTGTATTTTGAAGCCAGTGTGATGGTAATTGCCTTTGTCAAAATGGGGAAATACCTAGAAGCCCGTACCAAAAAACATAGCCTAAATAGCATCAATTTGCTATTAGCGCTCACCCCTGAGCAAGTGGAAGTTAAAAGCCCCAATCCACAAAGCCAAGATGCACAGTGGCAAACCCTGCCCCTTGATCAAGTCACGGCTGGTCAAATTTTACGTGCTAAAGCAGGTACTCGCATTGCCACTGATGGCATCGTCACCGCTGGCGAAGGCTGGTGTGATGAGAGCCATTTGACGGGTGAGTCGGTGCCCCTATCTAAACATATTGGCAGCACGGTGCTGGCAGGTGCCATGGTAGAAAACGGCAGCTTTGAATA
Organism: Moraxella sp. CTOTU48717; assembly: GCF_032057165.1. Classification (NCBI taxonomy): domain Bacteria; kingdom Pseudomonadati; phylum Pseudomonadota; class Gammaproteobacteria; order Moraxellales; family Moraxellaceae; genus Moraxella; species Moraxella sp. CTOTU48717. The sequence continues at coordinate 96,246 of NZ_DAMBBC010000004.1, forward strand.
CCAAATCACCGCCAAAGGTAGCCAAACACGGCTTGGCGATATGATACAAGCGCTCAACGACGCGCAAGGCAGTAAAGCCCACATTGCCCGTATTGCAGATAAAGTTGCAGGTATCTTTGTGCCGGTGGTGGTTGCCATCGCTTTGTTGACTTTTTTTGCCAATTATTGGTTCTTAGGCGCGTTTGACACGGCACTCATGCGCGCGGTATCGGTGTTAGTGATTGCTTGCCCCTGTGCATTGGGACTTGCGACGCCGGCAGCCATCATGGCGGGCATGGGCGTGGCAGCACGCTCAGGGGTTTGGTTTAAAGATGCGCAAGCCTTAGAAGCGGCAGGCGCAATTGATACGGTAGTACTCGATAAGACAGGCACCATCACCCAAGGCAAACCCCAATTATCTGCAGCGTACCTGATAGATGACAATCTAAAGCTGTTTAACTTAGATAAAGCAGCGCTGCTGCAGCTCGTTGCCAGTGTCGAGCGTCATGCGAACCACCCGCTTGCGACCACGCTAGTGAACTATGCTGAATTTTACAATAAACAGACTGATACGCCTCAAAGTCCAGCGGCATTTACCATAAGCCATGTGGAGACAGTGCTCGGGCAGGGGATACAGGCACAGGTAGCAACTATTGGGCGGGTGAAAATCGGCACGCCAAGTTTTGCCAATCTTCAGTTGCCTGCAGCGACTACCCAAGCCAATCCCATTTGGCAAATTGCCAGTCAAGTGGCAGTAAGTATCGATGACACCCCTGTGGCAGCCTTTGCGCTAGCCGATGAGCTTAAACAAGACAGTGTTAAGGTGATTGCGTCGCTGCAAGCCCATCATCTAGATGTGGTAGTGATGAGTGGTGACAAGCAATCGGTGGTGGATTATATAGCCCAGCAGATTAACGCCAGCAAGGCGCTTGGCGAGCTGTCGCCACGTGACAAAGCACAGCGCATTGATGAATGGCAACAACAAGGCAAAAAAGTAGCAATGGTCGGGGATGGTGTGAATGATGCTCCGGCAATGGCAACGGCGACCGCAAGTTTTGCGGTAGAAGGCGCAACCGATATTGCCAAGCATAGCGCCACGGCCAGGCTGATGGGCGAGTCGCTCAAACATGTCGATTATGCGGTCACAATTGCCCGCGCAACCCTGCGTAATATTAAGCAAAACCTATTTTTTGCGTTTATCTATAATTGCCTTGGTATACCGTTAGCGGCGTTTGGGCTACTCAATCCGATGATTGCGGCCGCGGCGATGGCGCTGAGCTCGATTTCTGTACTACTCAATGCGCTGCGATTGACTCGATTTAAAGTGTCACATTAGCCATACTTTTTCGACTTTGCAATTGATTTTAGGTTGTGGCTGTAGAGCTGCATAAGAATATTCACCCCCACCAACGGACATAGTATCGCCTAAACGGTATTTGGTTTTTCTTATAGTTAGAATTTGGTTTTGCGCATCCCAGCTCGTGGTTTCAGCTGGAAAAACAACCGCTTGATCACCTATCATCAAGCAATTATCTTTTAGATTAAGTGGACCCGTCAGTTTTGCCATCGGTGCAATACGATAACCCTCTTTAGTAAGAACGCTAGGCATAACAACTAAAGGGCTAGAAAGATTAGGCTTATTTATATCAAGTGATTTTTTGACTTCAGGATGAGTAATGACCATTGGTGGTGGGTTTGATAAAATTTTTGATTGACAACCCAACAAAGTCAGCGTCAAAAAAGTGCATAGGGTTGTGATGGATAAAGAGGTTTTAATCATTACGATTTTCGCTTATATGAGTAGATATTTATTACGATGAGTCTAACAAAATATGGTTTTCTATCCTACTAAAAAAACTTACCAAAATATGCTATTATGGCGAAAATTTTACTTTTACTGAATAAAAACAGGAAACGCCATGTACGCTGAAGAAACCACCACCAATAACCAAATCAAAGATATCATTGCCCGCGAAATTTTGGACTCACGCGGCAACCCAACCATTGAAGCCGATGTGATTTTAGCGGATGGTACTATCGGTCGTGCAGCCGCGCCATCGGGTGCATCGACAGGCTCACGTGAAGCGCTTGAGCTGCGTGATGGTGACGCATCACGCTATCTAGGTAAAGGGGTCAAAAAAGCCGTTGCCAACGTCAATAGTGAAATTCGTTCATCACTGGTTGATATGGATGTATCAAAACAACAAGACATTGACAACAAATTATTAGCGCTTGATGGCACAGAAAACAAAGAAAAATTGGGCGCCAATGCGACCTTAGCAGTATCTTTAGCAGCAGCCCGTGCCGCCGCACAATCACAAAAACTGCCACTTCACCAGTACATTGCTAACCTACGTGGGCAAACATCACTATCGATGCCGGTGCCGATGATGAACATCCTAAATGGCGGTGCCCACGCGGACAACACTGTTGATATCCAAGAGTTTATGATTGAGCCTGTTAATTTCACCAGCTTCGGTGAAGCGTTGCGTGCGGGTACAGAAGTGTTTCATAGCCTAAAATCTGTGCTAAAAAAACAAGGCTTGAACACCGCCGTCGGTGATGAAGGTGGCTTTGCACCAAACTTACGCTCAAACGAAGAAGCGATTACTGTCATCATGCAAGCGATTGAGCAAGCAGGATATACCGCAGGTAAAGACATTTACTTAGCGCTTGATTGTGCCTCATCAGAGTTCTACCATAAAAATGAGCAAGGGAACGGTCAATACGTACTTGAAGGCGAAGGCAATAAAGCCTTTAGTTCAGAAGGTTTTGCGGATTATTTAGCAGGTCTTGTGAGCCAATACCCAATTATCTCGATTGAAGATGGTCTAGATGAAAGCGATTGGGATGGATGGGCGTACTTAACGCAAAAATTGGGCGACAAAGTACAGCTCGTGGGTGACGATTTGTTTGTCACCAACCCAAAAATTCTACAAGAAGGTATCGATAAACACATTGCCAATGCGATTTTGATTAAATTTAACCAAATCGGTACTTTATCAGAAACCTTAGACGCCATTTATCTAGCGAAGAAAAATGGCTATGCCACCGTCATCTCACACCGCTCAGGTGAGACTGAAGACAGCACCATCGCTGACTTAGCCGTGGGGACAGCTGCAGGTCAAATCAAAACAGGCTCACTGTGCCGTTCTGACCGTGTTGCCAAATATAACCAATTGCTTCGTATCGAGCAGATGGTCACTGCAAGCTACCACGGTGCTGACGAGTTTATCGGTTTACGCAACCCAAAAGCCTAACTTTAAAAGCTTAGCTACAAAAGCTTAAATTTTGCAGCTTGATAAAGCATTGAAGTGATAAAAACCTTAACCCATGACATTGAATTTGCTACAATGCGTGGGGTAAGGTTTTTTTATGCCAAAAGTTTTTATTATTGAGTGCTGTCATGACTTATTTGCGTCAACTGTTTATGATTATTTTTGCGGTGATTGTGTTGGTATGTCTACAATACCAGTATTGGTTTGGCACCAATGGTCGTGGCGATTTGGCAGCATTAAATAAACAAATCAGCGAACAGCAATCCATCAATACGGATCAGCAAAAAGCCAATGAGGTATTGCTTGCCGATGTTAAAGACTTAAAAAACGGACTTGAAGCAGTGGAAGAACATGCTCGCTCCGATTTAGGTTTAATCAAACAAGGTGAAACTTTTGTGCAAATGTCGACTGCTAGCAGTGTGTATAGTACCGATGTGGTCACACCGAATGCCCACAATACCGCCACGTCTCACCCATAAAAGCATAAGAACTGCCAAAGTTATATTTGTCTCAATTTTTACTGTCAACTGTTTACTTTATTGTTGAAAAGACGCCATGTCAGAACTTAACGCAATACCTGCCAATTTATCTAACAACTTTACGATTGACACCGTGGTCGTCGCTGCAGGCGTTGGCAAACGCTTTGGTAATCAGATGCCAAAACAGTACACCCATATTGGCAGTCAGACGGTGCTCCAACACAGCATAGCGGCGCTAAGCAAAGTCCACCAGCTAAGCAGTTGCTATTTGGTGATTTCTGAAGAAGATACGATTGCCAAAACACTTAACTTTAGCATGCCAATCGAGTGGGTGATAGGTGGCAAAGAGCGGATGAATTCGGTGTTTAACGCCGTGCAAACGATTTGGCGACAATATCAAAATCCGCTCAGTGACAAAGACTTCAGTGAAAAAGCTAGTCATCATGCGTATGATAATCATTGGGTGCTGATTCATGATGCTGCGCGTCCTTGTGTCAATCCGAGCGATATAGAAAAATTGATCACACAGACCACACAGCAATTTTCGCAACAGTCGGCGGGTGGCTTATTAGCAGTACCGGTGCGTGATACGGTCAAACAAATCATCCATTCACAAGACCAAGTGTTGGCACAAAAAACGCTTGATCGCAGTCAGTTGTGGCTAGCACAAACCCCGCAGATTTTTCCATTGCCAACACTGTATGATTATCTAATCCAAGCCATTGAGCAAACGATTGCGTTTACCGATGAAGCCAGTTTATTTGAGCATTTTGGCAAACAGCCGTTATTGGTGGAAGGCAGTCATAGCAATATCAAATTGACGTTTCCAGAGGATTTGCAGTTTGCGCAGGTGTATTTGGCAAAACCTTAGCAAAAATGGCTTTGCAACAAATTGAGGTTACCGCTAAAAACCGCATAAGAAAAGAAGCCCATAACAAAAAAAGCGCACGAGCAAAAAACGGCAATGAGAATTTATAAAGCCACAAAAACAAAAAAGCCATACTAAATTAGTATGGCTTTTTAACTGTATTTTCTAGTGGTAACACTAAAAAAATTGGCGTCCCCACGGGGATTCGAACCCCGGTTACCGCCGTGAAAGGGCGATGTCCTAGGCCTCTAGACGATGGGGACACTAGCACGCTTAGTTTATAGCGTGACCTCGACCGCTTTCACCGTTAATGTCGAAGTGGAGCGTATAATATATATTTTTATTTTTGCCGTCAACTGTTTTTTATGTATTTTTTTATATTTTTAACAATTAGCCCATCATACGTTGACCCATGATACTTGGTAAAGCGGCATGAAAAGCGCATTAGCCAACTAATGCGCTTAATTACAGTGTTTTCTAAAAAGTGTTGTCTAAAAATTTCACACCGTGCTTATGAGTGATTTTTCTGATGCGACTTAGGTGTTGTATGAGCACGCGTCGTATGAGATTGCGGCGGCAGCTTAGCGGCTTTATTTTTTAAGTGATAGCGAATCCAAAAATGGGTTACGATGCTAATCACAATCGATAAACTGATAAAACCTAAAATGGTCATCCAGATTTGACTATCTACTTGCATACTTGATCCTTGTGAGACAATCTAAGTTAACGCTGATTATCGATGCGCTGGCTATCAATACTTTGATTAGCTCCCATTGTTTGATTACGAATCGCATCATCGCGCTGTTTTTTCTTGAGTCGGAACGTTAGCCATAAATATGTTAATATGCCTAAGATTACGGCAGCAATCATATACATAATAATAGTAGTCCAAATACTGTTATCTACGCCCATGAAAGAGTCCTTTTTATTATTGTTAGCATTAGTGTAACAGGTTTTAACAGCTATTTTACGTCATTCACGTAATGATGTGTGGTAGCGATGTTACTGGCTATTTTCAAACACTGTAATAAGCGTCTACAAAAGTACTTTTTTTCACTTTTTCATATTTTTACGTTAAGATAATTGTCTAAAAAACGCTTTGGCAACTGACACGGTTGCAGCAAGGAAAATAATTATGAAAGTAGTCATCAGTGACGGCATCGAATACGCCCTAAATCTTAATTATCGTACCATCGATATTGAATCGACCGACTATACCAATATTGCAGCAATTGTGGTCACGATGACAGACTTGCCTCGTGTGTATCAAGATATTGAAGATTTGGGGTTTGCTATTCCGATATTTGTGGCGATTGAATATGGTGATGTAGTGCCTGATGAATGGCTACCCAATGTGTATGGTGTGCTAGAGCTGGCAGATGATCAAAAGTTTTATAACGGACAATTGGTCAATGCGGCGGCGGCGGATTACATCGCCACGCTCGATCCGCCTTTTTTCCAAGCCTTGATGGACTATACCGACTATGGCAATGCGGCGTTTGACTGTCCTGGGCACCAAGGCGGACAGTTTTTTCGTAAGCATCCTTCGGGCAGACGTTTTTATTTATACTTTGGGGAAACGCTGTTTCGTGCCGATTCCTGTAATGCCGATGTCCGTCTTGGCGATTTGCTAATTCATGAAGGCCCAGCGTTTGAGGCACAAGCGCATGCGGCGAAAGTTTTTAATGCGGATAAAACCTACTTTGTGCTCAACGGTACTTCCTCTTCCAATAAAATTGCGATTGGTGCCTTAGTGGCGCATGGTGATTTGGTGCTGTTTGACCGTAACAATCACAAATCTGTGTACCAAGGTGCCTTAACCATGGCAGGTGGTACGCCTGTGTATTTAGAGACCGACCGCAATGCTTATGGTTTGATTGGCGGCATTCCTGCCCATTGTTTTGAGGAAGCCGAAATCCGTGAGCGTATTCGTGAAGTTGCGCCCGATAAAGCCGATGATGCCCGCCCATTTCGCTTGGCGGTAATTCAGCTGGGCACGTATGATGGCACTATTTATAACGCCCGCCAAGTAGTAGATCGCATCGGGCATCTGTGTGACTATATTTTGTTTGACAGTGCCTGGGTGGGTTATGAGCAGTTTATCCCGATGATGCGTGATTGCTCGCCTCTGCTGCTTGAGCTCGGTGAAAATGATCCTGGAATTTTGGTCACCCAATCGGTACACAAGCAACAAGCAGGCTTTTCTCAAGCCTCACAAATCCATAAAAAAGATAACCATATCAGCGGGCAAGCCCGTTATGTCAATCATAAACGCTTTAACAACTCGTTTATGATGCACGTATCGACCTCGCCGTTTTACCCGTTGTTTGCCTCACTTGATGTCAATGCCAAAATGCATGAAGGTAAAGCCGGTCAGCGCATGTGGCATGAGTGTGTCATCGGCGGTATCGAAGCTCGTAAAATGCTGCTAGACACTTGTAGCATGATTTTGCCATTTGTCCCGCCTACAGTAGATGGGCAAGCTTGGCAAAACTACGATACCGAAACCATTGCCCATGATATTCGCTTTTTCCGCTTTGAGGCAGGGGCGCGTTGGCATGATTTTCAGCATTATGCCGATGACCAATACTTTATCGACCCCTGTAAATTGCTACTGACCACGCCAGGCATTGATATGCAAACCGGCGAGTATGAAGCGACAGGGATTCCTGCCGCGATTTTGGCGCATTATCTGCGTGAAAGCTCGGTCATTCCAGAAAAAGCCGATTTAAACTCGATTTTATTCTTACTGACGCCTGCCGAAACCTTGGCAAAATTCCAGCACTTGGTCGCCCGTATCGTCAGTTTTGAAAAGCACATTCGCGAAAACAGCCCCGTCACCCAAGTGTTGCCGACACTGGCTAAGGCATATCCGCAGTACCGCAAACTGACCATCAATGAACTATGCCAACTCATGCATAACTTCTATGCCAAACATCAGCTCAACAAACGACAAAAACAAATGTTTGAGCGCGAACATCGCCCCAAGGTTGCTATAAGCGCGTTTGATGCCCATAACGCCTTTATCCGTAATGATGTCGAGCTGGTATCGCTGCATGACATCAAAGGCAGAATCGCCATGGAAGGTGCACTACCGTATCCACCAGGGGTGTACTGTATTGTACCTGGGGAAGTGTGGGATGGGGCTGTGCTGGACTACTTCTTGGCATTGCAAGAAGGGGTTAATCGCTTGCCAGGCTTTGAACCAGAAGTGCAGGGCGTGTACTGGGAGTATGACGACCAAGGTAAAAAGATTGCCTACGCCTATGTGTTAAAACAGTCTCACTAAATTTGATTGACGGTTTTTGATTCATAGGCTTTCTCTTTGAGGTCTATATTTGGCGCGTTTGCAGCAGTAACCAATGGCGCAAAAATTGGTCTGTGTAGATGGGTGCGATGCTATCTAATTAAATGATAATCATTATTATTTACATTATCAATCTATTATTGGATAATGACGGCTCAATTTTTTAAGAGGCAGTCAAACAATGACAATGAAAGATTTGCGTATCTACATGAGGCTTGGGCACCGCTATGTTGGATTCTTTATGGTTGGCATTATGCTGGTCTATTCGCTAAGTGGCATGTTGCTGGTATTTCGCGACACTGATTTTTTAAAATCTTCAAAAACTGTCAAGCAAGTCGTGGCAACCAATCTTGATGAGAAAAATTTAGCCAAAACCCTAAAAATGAAAAACATCGATTTTAGGGAGCAGCAGGGTGATATACAGCTTTTTAAAGATGGACAGTACAATACTAAAACAGGTGAGGTGACTTATACCAGCAAAAAGCTGCCTGTGGTATTAGATAAAATGGTGAATTTTCATAAAGCCCCGTCAAAGGGCAGTATGGGCGGATTGAATACATTATTTGGGTTGTCGTTACTATTTTTTGTGCTATCGAGTTTGTTTTTATTCACCCCAAGTTCCAAAATCTTTAAACGTGGTTTGGCGTTTGTTGCCGTTGGGGTGGTGTTGTCGGTGATTTTGTTGATGTTGTAAATTATCCTAACAAAAAGTTTTTCAGCAGCGTTTTGGCGCCTTCGGTGGCGAAGGATTCTGGGTGATATTGCACCCCTTGAATCGGATAGTCACGGTGGCGAATACCCATGATTTCATCGCCTGCTAGGCTGGCATCTTTGAGGTTTTTATCACTATGTTGCTCACTAGATACCAGGCTGGTCACTACCAAACACTCGGGGAGTGAGGCGGCATCGACCATCAGTGAATGATAACGCATGATGTCAAGCTGCTGTGGCAAACCTTGATACACGCCTTGACCATCATGACGAATCGGTGACGTTTTGCCATGCATGGGCACATTGGCGCGCACCACTTGACCACCAAAAAAATGCGCAATGCCTTGCATGCCAAGACACACGCCTAGCAGCGGTGTGGTTTTGCCAAGCTCAGTAATGACGTCACCACACACACCAAAATAAGCAGGGTCATCGGGCGAACCTGGACCAGGCGAGATGATAATGCGGTCAGGATTCATGGCTTGGATATCCGCTAAGCTAATCTCATTATTGCGTTTGACAACCACGTTAAAAGGTTGATTGTCTGCGGCTAAAATCTCACCAATATATTGGTATAAGTTAAAGGTAAAAGAATCGTAGTTATCAATAATTAACACTTGCATAGTCAACTCTAAAAATAGGTTTGGCGGTAGTTCTAAATGTTTAAAATACTGCTATATATCTTGCTATCATGCCAATCTATCATCACTCTTGTCTGTCTTAAGCTATCGTTATGATTAAAAACTAGCTTACGACACTGGCGCAAAATTGGACAGTACAACTTTCATCGCAGACAGTTTTCGCACAATTTCTTCATACTCATCTTCAGGATTGGAGTCATACACATTGCCACCGCAAGTTTGCGCATACGCTTTTTCGCCATTGATAAACAGCGAGCGAATCGGAATAGCAAAAATACAATCCCCATTAAAACAAAACTGACCGAGTGCGCCACCGTAAGCGCCGCGGCCATCGGGCTCTAGTGTATTTATAATTTTCATTGCTTCAATTTTGGGTGCGCCTGATAGCGTACCTGCGGGAAAATTACTGGCAAGCGCGGTGAACATATCATGATTAGGGTCAAGAATACCGACGATTTCACTGGAGATGTGCTGGACATGTGAAAAGCGCTTGATATCCATTAAGTTACGCACTTTTACCGTCCCAAAGCGTGCCACCCGCCCGATATCATTACGATGTAAGTCCACCAACATATTATGTTCGGCGATTTCTTTGGGGTCATTGAGCAAGGCGCGCGCTAATTGGCGATCTTCGGTCTCATCCTTGCCGCGTTTGGTGGTGCCCGCCAGTGGGAAGGTTTCCATCTCACCATTGCGCAATCGGAACAACAACTCAGGCGATGCGCCGATGATTTTTTGGGCGCCAAATTTGACATAGTACATATGCGGTGACGGGTTGACTTCGCGCAGTTTACTATAAATTGGCATGCTATCGCCTTGGATGCGATAATGCGACTTGAAACCCACTTCACACTGGAAAATCAGCCCAGCTTTAATGTCTTCTTTGACTTTCATCACTGCTGCCGCATGTTGCTCGCGGTTCATGCCATCGCCCAAATGCTCAGCAGTGGGCTGGGTATAGTCAGGCGAAATAGCGTTCAATAATGACTTAATTTCGTCAATACGATTGCTTTGGTGGTCGGTATCGTAATAATAATAAAAAATTTCACCGGTCATCTTATCAAGGCTTAACCCATCTAAGTACATACCGAATTTGAACGGCTCGAAATCATCACTGGTTTGAATATTCAGGGTCGGCTCAAAAAAATTGACACTATCAAATCCCAAAAAACCGACCAATCCGCCGGTATGGCTACGTGAAATCACATGCTGTGGGGTGATTTCGCGCAGTAGTTGGTAAGGATTGTCACAGGTATAATCCGTGCTTTCCCCCGTGCGATTGTTGGTGATAGTCAAAGTATGGCGGTCTTTTGCCAACACTGTCATCGCAGGGTCAAAGCCGATGGCATGATGACGTGAAATATAGCTTTCTTCGCCCAACGATTCCAGTAAAAAACAAGTAGCGTATTTGGCTTCGATGCGTTTAAAGAGTTCAAAAAAATCAATGTCTTGTGCAAGTTTAATCAGGCTTGGTTTGCTGGCAAGGGCGATTTTGGGCGGTTTGGCGTGTGTAGTCATCATGGTGTCTTAAATTTATAGTGTCCTAAATTTACATTATCTTAAATTTATAGCGGCTTAAATTTACCCTATCTTAAATTTTAATCAATGTTTCAGTGTTCTAGTATGATGATACATTGTAATCAGATTAACCCCTGCTTGCAACTCTTTTATGGCATGCCAGTTATTTTCTCACGGATTTTCATCGCCCTTCTACTCACCCCAAAGTATGTCACCCCAAAGTATGCTACTGTGAGGGGCTTATTTACGCTTGAAGCCATTATCACAAATTTATAGGTTCAAATGACTCAGATTTGGCAATAATTGGTTGATATCGTGTTGACCATATGCTTTGGCGCCCCGTGATACGGTTGCAATGCCCACCCCCAAGCGCTCCGCAATTTCGCGTTGTGGTAGCGCTTGCTGAAACAAGGCAAAAATTTGAATACGATTGGCGATTTCTTTTTGTTCTTTTTCAGTCAGTAGCGCTGCCAAAATTTCGCGGATAAAGTCACTATCATCGGTTTGGCTCAGTAGCTCAACCAAATAATCATAGGCGGGTAGGAATGATGGCGAAGTGTGCGGCATAGTAGGTTTTGTTTGAGTAAAAGAGGACAAGTAAAGCATTTCAGTGTTCTAGTATAGTGATACATTTTACGGCGTTTAGCAACTGAACTCAATCGATTTTTATCCCTTTAGAAAACTCAATAGGTGCGATAACTGGTTACGTTTGATTACAAAAGCGCAAATAACTGAATATTTAATCAAAGGTTATTCGACACAAAGTCGCTTTAGCGAGGTTCTATAATGTGGTTATAATAAAATTGCTTAGTTAAAAATCTAAGTGAGTTTATTAATTATAAATAATGATTATCAATCATAATTATTATAACCGCGCCGTTGTCTTTGGTTATTGTGTAGCAGTCTTAATGGGCAATTAAGAATGGGCAGTTAAGGTCAATGTCAAAAGGTAGCAGCGCGGTTTAAAGAGTTAGCTAACGCTAATGTTATTCAATACTAATCTTATGCAAAATAGGGCACTTCATTATGACAACCAACGCTAAAAACAACAGTGAATTTTTGAAAAATATGGCTTTTAAAAAGGTCGATCACCAACCACAGCGGGCGGATTATCAATCTAATCAACCTGGCAGTTCGATGCCTTTTAGCGATGCCCGTGGTAACTATCAGCGTAATATCGGTTTTGATACCGGGCGTTTTAAAGACAGTAAAGTCTATATCGTCGGCGGCGGTATTGGCGGGTTGGCAGCGGCGTATTATTTTATCCGAGATGCCCATATCCCAGGCGAGAACATTACTTTTTTAGAAGAATTAGCGGTGCAAGGCGGCTCACTTGATGGCGCTGGTAATGCCAAAGACGGTTATATCATGCGCGGCGGTCGTGAGATGATTACCACCTACGAGAATTTTTGGGATATGTTCCAAGATATACCTGCGCTAGAGCTACCAGATCCTTATTCAGTGCTTGATGAATACCGCCTGATCAATGACAATGACCCCAACTATTCTAAAGCACGGTTGATTCATAACAAAGGCGACATCAAAGATTTTCACAAGTTTAATCTCAACAAAGCCGACCAACTTGCCATCGTCCGTTTATTACTAAAAAATCAAGATGAACTCGATAATCTCACCATTGAAGATTACTTTAGCCAGAGTTTTTTGGACAGTAATTTTTGGACGCTATGGCGTAGTATGTTTGCTTTTGAAAATTGGCACAGCTTACTTGAGTGCAAGCTTTATATGCACCGGTTTTTGGAAGCCTTAGATGGCATCAAAGATATGTCGACCCTGTTATTTGCCAAATACAACCAATACGACAGCTTTGTGGTACCTGCGCAAAAATTTTTAATCAATAAAGGCGTCAAACTACAAAGTGACACGTTAGTGACAGCGGTTGATTTTGAGCAGCAAGGCGACAAAAAAATCGTTAAAGGGCTGACAACCACCCAACAAGGTCAACAAGTCCATATCCCTGTACGAGACAATGATTTTGTGATTATTACCACAGGGTCAATGACGGAAGATACGCGCTATGGCACCAGTGACACTGCACCTGATATCCGTCTCACTGATGATGAAATGGGAAAAACGAAAGGCTGGGTACTATGGAATGACCTTGCCAAACAATCTGCTGTGTTTGGTCGTCCAGAAAAATTTAACCGTCGTGTACCCAAATCTGCCTGGATGTCAGCAACATTAACTTGCAAAGACTCGGCGCTTTTGCGCAAAATCAGCGAAAAATACTGTGTCAATCCGCCGCTATCAGGCAAAACAGTCACAGGCGGTATTGTTACCATCACCGATTCCAACTGGCTTATGAGCTTTACTATTAACCGCCAACCGCAATTTCTTGACCAACCTAAAGACGTGGTGGTGATATGGGTGTATGGGCTATTGATGGATAAAAAAGGCAACTATGTGCCAAAAACCATGCCAGAATGTACGGGGCATGAAATTGTGATGGAGCTGCTATACCACCTAGATTTGCTTGAGCAAAAAGATGATATTTTAGCCAATACCATCGCCAACACCGCCTATATGCCCTATATCACTTCGATGTTTATGCCACGTGCCAAAGGCGACCGTCCGCAAATTGTACCCGAAGGCTGCACCAATTTAGGTCTCATCGGTCAATTTGTTGAGACCAACAATGATGTGGTGTTCACCGTTGAAACTTCGGTACGCTCGGCGCGGGTCGCGGTGTACACGCTAACAGATTGTAATAAGCAAGTGCCTGATATCGTACCAACCCAATACGATATTCGCAACATACTCCGCTCTGCCAGTACACTCAACGATGACCAAGGCTTCATCGGGGAGGGCATACTGCGCCGAGTGCTCGCCAATACCTATTATGAGCACATCTTGCCACCCGTCGCCAAAAAAGCGCACAAAGACAGCTCCTTGATGCAGTCGCTTGCCGAGCAATTTGAAGTAGTCAAAGCCTTTTGGCATAAAGAAGGGCAAAAAGATGAGCAAAAAGCGCAGGATAAAAAATAAGCTTCGATAAACATTTGTCCTCAAACTGAAAATCCTCCTGCTGTCAGGGGGATTTTTTATCAGCAAAATTTCCTTTGCGCCTAAAAACCCTATTTCGTAAAACGGTGGTTTCAAGTATATTAAAGGTAAAATCACACATCATAAGGAACAAGTGATGAAACTATACACCATGAATGCCCCGCCAAACCCGCGCAAGGTCGACTTATTGTTAAAAGTCAAAGAACTTGATATCAATGATATTCATAATTTACAAGTCATCAACGTGGATATTGGCAAAAATGAGCAAAACTCACCGGAGTTTTTGGCGGTCAATCCACTCGGGCTGTTGCCTGTATTAGTGCTTGATGATGGCACTGTGCTCAATGATTCACATGCCATTTGTGAATATCTGGATATTCGACTTGCAGGCAATGGTAAGCAAGTGATGGGCTCAGACCCTATACAACGCGCCAAAATCACCGCAATGTCACGCAATGCGGAGTTTCACGTGCTGTATAACATGATGCTGGCTTTCCAGCATGGGCATCCATCTCGCGCATTGATGGGAAACCAAGTGCCTGGTATGGCAGAAGAGAGCATCAACCGTGTCAAAAAAGCATTGCCGTACTTTGACGAGCTATTATCGAGTCACAAATACTTGCTCGGTGATCGACTCACCTTCGCTGATATCGTGTTGTATGTTGGCTTGGATTTTGGGCGAGTAATGAAGTTTAATCCCAAAGATGCCAGTGTAGTGGGTGAACATGTGGCACGTTTTTATGCGCAAATGAGTGAGCGTTTTGGTAAAAAATAACGGTTGTTGATATAAAAAAGGGCAAGCTAGATGCCCTTTTTTATTTGTAGTGGTTATTCATTGCTTTTATCCACCGTTTCTATTTACTGCTTTTATGCCTAGTTTTTTTCAATAGCGCTAGGGTTGTCATCATGACTGATTGTTAGCCATTAATGCACTGATGCCATCATATAGGGTGTCGTTGACCGGGGTGTCAATGCCATGCTTATCCCCCAATTCGCGAATCGTCCCTGCAAACAAATCAAGCTCACAGCGTCGCCCTGCTTTTAAATCCTGTCGCATTGATGGCATGCCTTTGGGATCCAGCGCATCCATAATCGCCAACCATTTTTTGAAATCTTCCTCAGTTAAGGTTACGCCTTCAGCGTGTGCCACTGCCATCACTTCACGCATCGCGGCTTTGAACATGTCGCGCGCTTCACCCGCTTGTTGCACGGTATCAAAGGTACCTTGATACAATGCCACGGTTTGATTGACGCCGGTATTTAACATCAATTTGCCCCACAGCTGGCGCGGCATGTCATCGCTTACTGAGTGCGGGAAATTGACTTGATTAAAGAGGGCATCGACTTGTTGCACGCGTGCGCGTTCAGCGTTATCAGTTGTCATCGCGCCAATGACCAATTGTCCATGATCGCGATAAATCAGTTGGCTAGCATTTTCCCCATTTTTTTCATGCGGCTCATTTTTCATGGCGTCCATTTGCTGCGCCACACAATACACAATGCGCTCGTCACCAAAGGCGTTTGCCAATACTTTTTCGCTGGCGATACCGTTTAGGGCAGAAACAATCAGCGTATTGGCGCCAAGTTGACTTTTGATGAGCGGTAATACCTCATGTAACTGATAAAATTTGGTACACACCATCACCAAATCGGCAGGACTTAGGTTTGAATGAGGGCTTTCATTTGGTGTGACATAGTTGAGTGTTAATGGCTCGCCATTTACCAATAAACCTTGCTGTTGGTAGCGGTTGACACGGTCAGTATCGGCGACGATACGCAAGTTCTCAAAAGGCATGTTTGGGGCTAATATACTGGCAAATAACGCCCCTAATGAGCCAAATCCAACAATGGCAATAATCGGTGAATCGTTCATCTTTTTTCCTGTTATTTTGCGACATTGATTAGAGTTGTGATAAAGTTTAGCAGATTTTTGCACGTATTTTAAAAAAGGAATCACAATGAAATTATTAAAAATGGCTGTGTTCATGGGTTGTTTATAGACTGCTTATGAAAAATCAGCAACAAACTTTGCAAGAACTAATGCCAGCGTTTGAGCAAAAAATTGAAAAAATTACCCAATCAGCTCAAAAAACCACCCAAACCATTAACCATAAAGCAAGTAAGAAATAATGAATTTATCTAATGTTAACGATGCTGCATCTTCACTAAACGGCGCATATTTTGTCACAGGTACCGACACAGAAATCGGTAAAACCACCACCACCGCGCAACTGGTCAAGAATATAGCTGAAAAAGGCAAAAGTGTATATGCTATCAAGCCCGTTACGGCAGGCATGGAAACCGATGACAACGGTCAAACATATAGCGATGATGCAAGGCGCATCAATCAATTTGCCAATGTCAAACCACCGCTGTCTGTCATTGCGCCTATCCAGCTAGCGACGCCTTGCTCACCGCATATCGCCGCGCAGCTTGATAACGTGACACTCACCAAAACCCAATTAGTCGATACCATCCATAAGTCCATCGCAGCCTATCCTGCCGATGTGATTTTAGTTGAAGGGGCAGGCGGCTGGTTTACCCCTATTAATGAGCAAGAAACGCTTGCTGATGTGGCAGCCGCGCTCAAATGCCCTGTCATCCTGGTCGTCGGTATCAAGCTTGGCAGCCTTAATCACGCCATGCTAACCCTACAAGCAATTTGGCAAGCAGGGCTAAAAGTCGCTTTGGTTATTTTTAACCAATTACAGACCGACACGCCTTTTGTCGATGCGCAAATTGACTGGTTAAGTCAGCAAATTTTACGCAAGTATCCTGGGTATCAAAACCCGCCACCCTTGATGGTCAAACAAGGCGTTTTAACCCATTAAATTTTTATCCAATCACATTGCATTTTGGCATAAGTTATGGTATAAATAGCGGCTTTAAATTTACTAGCGATTTTTTGACGCTTGCTTAAAATGGTTTTGATTGACGCAAGTCAAGTGACTAGCCGTGAGTAGCTAATTTTAAGTGCGCCGCCAAAAGATTAATTATTGATTCAAACTGAGATACTCAACACTAGAATCGTTGAAACCCTAGCTTTTTTAGCTTCAATGATATGCGAGATGTGCGAGTATCAGTTGTGACAGGCATGAGCAGCCCTCATGCACACCGATTAGGAGTAAGCCATGTCTCGAGTATGCCAAGTGACTGGAAAACGCCCAGCGGTAGGTAACAATGTTTCTCACGCAAACAACAAAACCCGCCGTCGTTTTCTACCAAATCTACACACCCATCGTTTTTGGGTAGAGAGCGAAAACCGCTTTGTTAAGCTTCGCTTGACTACCAAAGGTATGCGTATCATTGATAAAGTTGGTATTGACCAAGTTTTAACTGATATGCGTGCTCGTGGCGAAAAAATCTAATTTTTGCCTTTTCATATTCTTAGGGAGCAATTGCGATGCGTGATAAAATCAAATTAGTTTCAACTGCAGGTACGGGTTATTTTTACACCACGACCAAAAATAAACGTACCATGCCAAACAAAATGGAAATCAAAAAATTTGATCCAGTGGTACGTCAACATGTTGTATTCAAAGAAGCTAAAATCAAATAATTGACTGACACAGTCTATTTGACGCGCTATTTGATAAAAAAGTGGGTAACTCAGGTTAACCCACTTTTTTATGTCCAAAAGTTTTATGTGCAAAAATTATAAAATCGCTAAAAAATTGGCAGAAAATATCAATTGTTCCTAATCGCTACCGCGATGGATGGTAAGACGAGTGGCAAGGCATCTTGGCAGCTAAAACAGCCGAAACGGTCTACGTTATTTGTGCAGTTGGTGGCTACTTAAGGTATGGGCATCGCTAGTAGCACTGGCGGCAGTCGATGGCGCTATCACAACCGCAGGTAAGGGTTTAAGACTGTTTTCAAATTCTGGCAATATCGCTTTAATAGCATCACCCATCACCAATTGTGGCTCAGACGGTTCAAACCCCATCATTTTTTCCCGTTCAGCAATGCGTTTACTGGCGGCTTCAAACGCAGGTTGAAAACGGCGAAGCTTGGGTAAGCTTTCAGCAAAAAATGCTTGTCCAAAGTATGTATATTCGGCTTCATTAGAACAGCCAAACGATGATTTGTTCGCAGCTGAGGCGGTAATCACGAGGGTATCTGGTGATTTTAACTCATTGATAAATGAGCCAGAATAACAGGCGGATACCACAATGACGCGCCATTTAATGCCAGATTTATCCAATGATTGGCGTAGCCATTTGGCATCGACATTATCGAGCGCTAGCGGTGGGTTGGACATCTCAATCACCTTGTCACCCCCATGCGAGGTCAAGGTCAAAAATAGCACATCTTCATTGACATCCATTTTTTTGGCGATACTTTGCAAAGCGCGTTCAATACTGGTTTTACTGGCAATCGGTAGCGCAGACAGGGTATTGGCATTGTTAATGAGTTCAACCGAGCGTCCTGCTGTGCCAAATTGATGGTCAAAGTATTCTTTGGTTAGCTCAATTTCTGACCGGAAAACATCTTGCTCGCCATGACCTGCGACACCCATAAAGTACCAATCATGTATAGTCGGGCGTTGCGGCTGCACGTTATTTAGCATATGAGCCAGAAGCTCAGGCTGCGCATAAAATGCCGCTTCAGTGACCACGGGTTCGACGGGGTCAGATTGAAAAATCGGCTCAGATTGCACGTTTTTTTGCCATACACTGAGTACGGCAAACGCACCTAGCATAATCAGGACACGCTCAATCCATGACCAGCGTAATTGATTGCCAAAAATCCACAGCAGCGATAATGACTGCCAGACAAACGCCAATACGAACACAATACCAATCGTATCAAACGTCCATTCAGGTAGCCAGCCCAAGTCTGAGATAAACTGAATCAGGCTTTGCACCAGCATCATAAAAGTGTCAGCACACAGCCACAAAATCGCCGGCACAAAAATCAGCATGGCATTAAAATGACGTTTGGCAAGAATCAATCCTGCCACCAACATCACCATCGGCCACACCAAATAACTAATCAGCCCTTGTGGATTAAAATGGGTGGCATCTTCAGCCACCAACCACGAAAACAGCAAATTACTCGCCAGTGCCGTCAATCCAAACAATAAAAACTGCCATACGGTGGGCTTGACCCAATAAAACGCACGTTTGGAACCTATTAGCATGTGACCCGTGGCACGGATATTGGCGATAACGTTATGAGAAAAACGTTTGAGCGGGGTTAAATCAAGATCGGTAAGAGAAGTTGGCAAAATATCCACACTATTGAAAGGCTGATTCTAAATCGGTAGGCAAGTAGCGATAAAATAATAATACAAAATAGGCATGGGGTGTTAACAACTTTATTAATCATTCATGTTTAGAATCTTAACTATCAACACCAAAAAATCATACGGCTAAAAAATTAATTTATCTAAAATAGTGAATAAATGAATAAAATTTTCTATTAATGTAGAATTATGAAATTATTTATCATAAAAATAGATTATATGATATAATAAAATATATGGTATGATGGTATTGTAGGCTATTTTGCTTGGTTTAAGTGTGGTATATTTCATAAATAAAAGATGGTATTAAAAAGAGTTTTAGACAGATGATAGTATTTAACCAATTTAAAAAATTTTTGGCACACGATATGGCTGCGGGTATCGTGTTGGCGTTTGCCGCTGTGTTGGCGATGGTGGTAGCAAACTCTCCGATGAGTGACATATACGAGCACTTTTTGCATCTGCCTATTTCGATAAAAATCGGCTCTTTTAGTATCGATCATCATTTACTACATTGGATTAACGATGGCTTGATGGTGGTGTTTTTCTTTTTAGTGGGACTTGAGCTTAAGCGGGAAATGCTAGTGGGTGAGCTATCAGAGGTCAAAAAAGTCGTCTTGCCTGCGATTGCTGCGGTCGGTGGTATGATGGTACCTGCGATTTTTTATGCCGCATTCAATTATCAGCACGCAGAGTTGATGAAAGGTTGGGCGATTCCGGCGGCGACAGATATCGCGTTTGCCTTAGGTGTGCTGACGTTACTGGGCAATCGCGTGCCCGCCGCGCTCAAAGTATTCTTGGCATCGATTGCTATTTTTGATGATATCGGTGCGATTATCATTATTGCGTTATTTTACTCATCGGGTTTGTCGATGGCGGCACTGGCTTGGGTCGGGGTATGTTTGGTGATATTGTGGCTCATGAATCGCTTTAACGTCACCCGCACCACCGCTTATATAATGATTGGCGTTTTGCTATGGGCAGCCATGTTAAAGTCGGGGCTACATGCGACGCTTGCCGGTGTGCTGCTTGCGCTATTCATCCCAATGACAGACAACAAGCACCCTGAGCATTCACCCCTCGAATCGGTTGAACATGACTTGCAGGACACAGTCAGTTTTATTATTTTACCGATTTTTGCGTTTGCTAATGCGGGCATTTATCTCGGAGGTACGGGGATATCCTCGCTATTGCATACGGTACCGCTCGGTATCGCACTAGGACTGCTGCTAGGCAAGCCGATTGGGGTGATGCTATTTAGTTGGCTTGGCGTCAAGCTTGGGTTAGCTAGCTTGCCTACCAATGTTGACTGGCGACAAGTATTTGGCGTGGGGATTTTATGTGGTATTGGCTTTACCATGAGTTTGTTTATTGGTGGGCTTGCCTTTGCGGGACTTGAGGTCAAACCGTTTGACGAACGACTTGGCATTATTTTAGGGTCATTATTGGCAGGTATGCTAGGGTATTTTTATCTTAAGAAAGTCTTACCAACCCAAGCGCTGACACAGCCGGTGACTAATCCTGAAGACCATACCTATATTCGCTAAGCTATTTACCCAAGGGTAGTGTAACGATAAATAAAACCTACAAATGATAGCAACGAATATTGCTATCATTTTTTTATACCAATGAGTTTGTGATCAATGATAAGGAAAACACCATGCTAACTAACAAGATAAAGGGTAAAAAAGCCGCATGGTTGGGCGGTGGTGTGGCAATAATTGGCTTATTGGCAAGTTGCGCCGGCGTGGCGTACCAATCGCTGCAAAATGGTAAATTAAGCGATATCAAAGAAAGCATTGATAGTGTACCCAAAAAAACGCTGACGCTAAACGGCACCTTTACCCAAAGCTTAGAGCAATCTGAATTTAATGACGGTACGACCAAATACCATGTATTTGACCCAAACAACCTGTTAGCCGAGTATGCCAAAGCGCAAGGTCAAACGGGCGTGTCGATTAGTTTACCTGTCTGCATTGAAGGGCGAGTGACTGAAAAAGGACGTTACGGACATTTAGGAAAATATCCGTATGAGCTGTGGGTGGATAAAATTTGCCAATCCTAGACCAGTCCTATAAGCAGCTTGTCTGACCCTCCCTCATTGACGGTCAGGATCAATTTCAACCAAATCAATGGGCTGGGTATGCAGCGAACCGTCTTGAATCGCAGTTTGGAGCGGATACTTGATGCGCTCTTCGGCGATGATTTGTCGCGACACATGTTGAATCAACTGACGTAACCAACGATGCGCAGGGTGATGCTGTAATAGTGGCGACCATGCCATCGTCAATTCAAACTCTGGAATAAAAAATGGCGGCTCTTTAATCACGATATCATCATTATTTGCCTGCATGCGCGCCACCCGAGTCGGCAGCGTAGCAATTAAATCTTTATTAGCGGTGAGCATCGCAGGCATCTGATAATGACGGGTAAAGACACTGATTTGACGTTTTTGACCGAGGCGTTGTAACGCCGCATCAATCGAGCCAAGTCCACCAGATTTTTCGGGATTGACCCCAAAACCTACACCCATGCCTGTTTTAGAGACCCAAACGTGCTGAGCTTTAAGATAATTTTTTAGGTTAAAGCGATTGACATATGGACTATCAGCCGACAACAAACAACTAAAAGTATCACGCCAAATCAGCACTTGGTGGAAGCTTTGCGGTACCTCGTTAAAACGATTAATCGCCAAATCAACACGCCCTTGCTCCATATCTCGATAGGAGACATCCGATGGCGTTAAGAAGTCTAAAATCACGTTTGGGGCTTCACTGCGCAGCGCTTTAACTAGCCTAGGCACCAGCGTCGCTTCAGCATAATCTGACGTCATAATCCGAAACACACGACTTGAGGTATAAGGACGAAACTCAGTACGCGGCTCTAATAGCTGGGTTAAATCCGCTAACAATTCGCGTACCCGCGGCTGTAATTCAAGCGCCCGCTCCGTCGGTGTCATGCCTTCAGATGAGCGAATCAACAACGGATCATTAAACAACTTACGCAAACGACGTAAAATATTACTCATGGCTGGTTGGGTAATGCCGAGTTGCTCAGAGGCTCTGGTGACATTTTTTTCTCGAAGTAACACATCAAGATGCACCAAAAGGTTCAAATCCACACGTTGTAAATCCATAAATTACTGTTTGTCTAGTTAAAAGTTAAGAAAAAAAGGCTAAAACCGCTAGTTTTAACAGGATTAAAACCTAGCAATAAAACTTAAGTTATTGATTATATTATACTATATTTTAAATAAATACTAAAGATACAAATCATTAAATAGCTAAATTATGAATTAAAGGGTATAGTGCATTCATTCCATTATTTAAGCCAACTTAAAGCTTTATTAGTGCCAAAATAGAATTCTTAATTTTAACAGACTATTTAATATCACTGTAAGAAATATCACGTATTTTGTTAAAAAAAATTGTTAGCCTATTTTGGATATTTAGTTTGTGTCTTAAACATTATTTATATTTTCGGTGTTTAACGCTCACTAAATATTGGCTTATTTAAGACTTTTACTTTTATTACAACACAACAATCATCCTAAGTTTTTTTATCCCACCGTCCTCAACAGGAGACTGCTATGTCAACTTACGTTTCAGCGATTGACCATATCCGCGAACTAAAAGCCAAATATGGTAACTGGAAAAACATCAGCGAAAATGATGCTGCGCGTTTGGTTATCCAAAACCGTTTCAAAACAGGTTTAGAAATCGCTCAATACACTGCCGACATCATGCGTCGTGATATGGCAGCTTATGATGCTGACAAATCAAAATACACCCAGTCTCTTGGTGCATGGCATGGCTTTATCGGTCAACAAACCATGTATGCGGTAAAAAAATACTTCGGTACTACTGAACGTAAATATATCTACCTTTCAGGTTGGATGGTTGCTGCGCTTCGCTCAGAATTTGGTCCACTACCTGACCAATCTATGCACGAAAAAACCGCTGTGCCAAAATTAATCGAAGAAATCTACACTTTCTTACGTCAAGCGGACGAAAAAGTATTAAACGATTACTTCCGTGAATTAAATGCGGCGCAAGAAGCAGGTCAAGACACTAAAGCTATCTTAGACAAAATTAACAACTTTGAATCACACATCGTGCCAATCATCGCTGACATCGATGCAGGTTTTGGTAACGAAGAAGCGACTTACTTGCTCACCAAACAAATGATCCAAGCCGGTGCTTGTGCTATCCAAGTTGAAAACCAAGTATCAGATGCTAAACAATGTGGTCACCAAGATGGTAAAGTCACCGTACCACACGAAGACTTCATCGCAAAACTTAACGCGATTCGTTATGCGTTTTTAGAGCTTGGCATTGACAATGGTGTAATCGTTGCTCGTACTGACTCTGAAGGTGCATCATTAACGCAAAAACTTCCTGTGTCACGTGAGCCAGGCGACCTTGCTTCACAATACTTAGACTTCTTAGAAGTTGAAGAAGTGACGTTAGAAAATGCAAGCGAGTACGATGTGCTATTAAAACGTGATGGCAAATTGGTTCGCCCAACTCGTATGCCAAACGGCTTGTACTCATTCCGCGAAGGCACCAACATTGACCGCGTGGTACTTGACTGTGTGACTGCCCTTGAAAACGGTGCTGATCTACTATGGATTGAAACGCCAACACCAGACGTCGCGCATATCAAATCAATGACTGACCGTATCGCTGCGCAAGTGCCAGATGCTAAGCTTGTTTACAACAACAGCCCATCATTCAACTGGACGCTTAACTTCCGTAAACAAGTCATCGCAAAATGGGAAAAAGAAGGCAAAGACATCTCAGCTTACGACAAAGCGAACTTAATGTCTGCTGACTACGACAACACTGAGTTGAATACCGCTGCAGATGAACTAGCGCGCACCTTCCAAGCTGATGCATCACGTGAAGCCTGTGTATTCCACCACTTGATCACCCTACCTACTTTCCACACTGCGGCATTAAGTACGCACCAGTTGGCAAAAGGTTACTTCGGTGATAAAGGTATGCTAGCTTACGTTGAAGAAGTACAACGTAAAGAACTTCGCGAAGGCGTTGCGGCAGTTAAACACCAAGCCATGGCAGGTTCTGACATCGGTGATGACCACAAAGAAATCTTCTCGGGTGAGAACGCCTTGAAAGCGGGCGGCGCCAAAAATACTGCCAACCAATTTGGTCACTAATTCTTCATTGACTGATTGAGTAAAAAAAACACCTCACGGTATGTGGGGTGTTTTTTTATGAGCCGATAAAATTAAATGGTCTGTATGATTTCTTGAAAGCTAGATAGTCTGCATAATTTCTTGATAGCGAAGTTGGAATTTTTTGATAAAATCAATGGTGGTCTGAATACCCATAAACAAAATAATATACGGGTTTAAACTATTTTCGTTCGACAGCTCAACCGCTTTATCACTTGGATATTCGCTGATAAGTAACATGTCTTGCTGGCGCTGGGCTTGGATATCCGCAAGCTGCTTTTCAAAATTCGGCTCTGCCAAAATATAGCTGCTAGAGTCATAGGATTTGATATCACTTAAATATTGAATACAAATCGACTCCAAATCTGCCCAGCGATAGGTTTCGGTTTCACGCACCAAATTCTCAATACTATTGACCAATTCATCCAAGGCTTGATAATAGTACCAAATCAACGGCTTGCGCGGGTCATCGGTCAAGCGTGCCGAGGCATTAAATAAGTGCTGTAAATTAGTAAATGCTAGCGTTTCGGGAATAGGCTCATGAATACCAATAAGCTGCTGAGGGACTTTGGCGTCAGGCGCCGCGGGCAAATCAGGCGAGCGGTTTAAATTAGCGCGACCCTCATGGTCAGATTGCGCCACTGGGGTTTGCTCTGATTCTATGCCCAGTAGTTGATTAACGCGGTTTAGATAAGTATTCATGTTAAGCGTAATCAAACTATCATGACTATGCAGACGCGCAAAGGCATAAGAGATTTCTTTTCTTGCTTCATAGGCGTCCATCAGATTGCTCATGTTTTCTTCACGCTGATAGGTAATCGCATTTAAAAACAAACCTGCAGACACCACACCAATGGTCGCTTCAATCATCACAAACGCCCGTGTAAAGGTATTGGTTGGGGTAATATCGCCAAACCCAGTGGTGGTCACCGTGATGGTACTAAAATACATGGCTTCCAAAAAGCCCACGTTTTCATGGTTAAACTGCATATTTGGCAAGGTACTGTACAAAAAGCCAAATAGCGGAATTAGCGTCAAATAGATAGTGCCATACACAGCAGGCGGCAACGAAAAAATATCATCGCGCACGATAGGTTTGGCAAGCTTATTGAGGGTAAAGGTTTGCGGCGTGTTACGGGTTGATAGGATTGGTTTAGTGGGCTTTTGCGCAAGTGGTTTCATAAGCTGCCTGATTTTTTTTGTTTTAGACTAGCATACCCATTCAAAAAGAAACATAGTATTGTAGTAACCCTTGATGGACGATAGGGTAAAAGAATCAAAGCAAAAAAATTGCCGCTATTGGGATAAAAAATTGGGATAAAAATGAAAAACACCAACTTACTTGTTATCGAATCAAAGAAAACTAGGCGGGTAAGGGATGAATACCCAGTTATCCTAGTGAATGACGCCAAACATATCAATAACGCCGCTATTCATCTTTAAAATAGGGTTGCAATAAATACAACCCTAGTAACACTAGTAAAAAAGTTACTGGCACTATCAATTAGCTAGATTCACTTCCGATGCTTGATGGGAAGTCTAAAACATGGGAAGTGTAAAAATAAGCAGTGTAACATTAGTGCTGACCTAGCAAATCCTTTTTCATCTCAAGTGATATAGGCTTATCGCCTAACCAAGCACGAAGAATAGCTTGGTCAAAGCCTTCTTCTTTGATATAAGGAAGATCGCCAACCTCATCATAATTTAAACGAACGCCATGCTCTGGCGAAAACTCAATCGTAAACATTGCCCCTTCTTTGATGGTGTTGGTTTTGAACAACTCACCGAACACGTCATCAATCACTGAGGCGATTTTCTGATATTCTTCTTCGCTACTATTCGCTCTAATGCCGTCTTTGAAGGCGTTTTCCAGTAACGAGCCTTTGATATTGCGGCGAGACACCATGCGCAATTGCTTGGCATAGCGTGCAGTAATGGCTGTTTCGGCATCTTCAGTCATTTCACCCAAGTATAGGGCAATATCATAGATACCAATCATAAATTTACTGCGAATGCTCATACCATTTCGCACGCAGATTTGACCATCTAGTTTTAGGGTAGGGGGAAATAGGGTTTCAAGATCGTTGGTTTTTCCTTTAAATAAAATCATCCTAGCATCCTTATCGTTCCTTGACGTTTTTTTGTCCCTGGATATGTCGCAATATCCTTATCTCGTTTCATTGTGTAAATATTAGGTCAACATGTAAAGTATTATCAATGAATATCAAGTCACAGAATGATGAGCAGTTAAAAAAAGGGTTAGACGACAACGTACTAACCCTTACCGCTAAACTTAAGCTTGTAACAAACCTACGCTGGTAACAAACTTAGGCTTGCAACATCGGCTTCAAAAACCGCCCCGTATGCGAGCGCGCGTTTTCCGCCACGTCCTCTGGCGTACCCTCAGCGATAATCTCACCACCGCCCGAACCGCCTTCAGGACCCAAATCTACAATCCAATCCGCCGTCTTAATCACATCGAGATTATGCTCAATCACCACCACGGTATTGCCTCGATCACGTAGCGTATGCAAGATGTCTAGGAGCTTGGCGATATCATGGAAATGCAAACCTGTCGTCGGCTCATCGAGCACATACAAGGTCTGACCGGTATCACGTTTGGATAGCTCTTTGGCAAGTTTCACCCGTTGCGCCTCACCACCCGACAAGGTTGGTGCAGACTGACCTAAACGAATATAACCTAAGCCGACTTCTTGTAGGGCTTGCAAACGGCGGTAAATTGCCGGAATCGCCTCAAAAAATTCTGCCGCATCCTCCACCGTCATATTGAGCACGTCATTGATATTTTTGCCCTTATAGGTGATTTCAAGGGTTTCACGGTTGTAGCGTTTGCCTTGACACGCATCGCAAGGCACATACATATCAGGCAAAAAGTGCATCTCAACCTTAATCAAACCATCGCCTTGGCAGGTTTCACAGCGCCCGCCTTTCACGTTGAAGCTAAAGCGTCCTGCTTGATAGCCACGAGCTTTGGACTCCGGCACTTGGGCGAATAGGTCACGAATCGGACTAAATACCCCCGTATAGGTGGCAGGATTGGAGCGTGGGGTGCGCCCAATCGGACTTTGGTCGATATCGACGACTTTATCCAGATGTTCTAGCCCAGTAATACTGTCAAACTCTTCGGCAACGTGCGTGGTAGCGTTATTGAGCTGTGTGGTCGCTAGTGGCAATAAGGTGCGGTTGATTAAGGTCGATTTACCCGAACCCGACACACCTGTGATGGCAGTAAATACACCAATCGGCAAGTTTAAGGTCACGTTTTTAAGGTTATTACCTTTTGCCCCTGTTAAAGTCAGCATCAAGGGTTTGGCTTCGACTTTACCTTTTTTGGCTTTTTCTTTTTTCTCGCTTTCCGCTTTTTTCGCTTGGTTTTTGGTTAAGGGAATGGCGGAGTCTTGCATTTTTTCATATTTATCGTCATTGGCGATTTTGGCTCGGTGACGCACGGTTGGCACGGCGATTTTCTTTTTGCCTGATAAATATTGACCCGTTAATGATTCGGGATTTTTGGCAATGTCTTCTGCCGTCCCTTCTGCAATAATACTGCCACCATGCACACCAGCACCCATGCCCACATCGATGATATGGTCGGCTAGGCGAATGGCATCTTCGTCATGCTCGACGACAATCACGGTATTGCCCAAATCTCTGAGCCGAGTCAACGTTTGCAGCAAGCGATCATTGTCACGTTGGTGCAAGCCAATTGATGGCTCATCGAGTACATACATCACGCCCATCAAGCCCGCCCCGATTTGGCTAGCAAGGCGTATCCGCTGAGCTTCACCGCCCGATAGGGTTTCGGCAGAGCGGGCAAGAGTAAGATAATCCAAGCCCACACTCACCAAAAATTCCAAGCGCTCACGGATTTCTTTGATAATTTTGGCGGCGATTTCGCCCTTTGCGCCCTCGAGTTTTAATTGCTCATAATATGCCATCGCTTCGCCAATCGATAGCTTGACCATTTCGGCAACGGTACGGTCGCTGACTTCGACATGGCGAGCGATTTCGTTTAAACGTGAGCCGTGACAGGCATCGCAGGTGGCATCGGCAAGGTATTTGGCAAGCTCGTCTCGCACGATGCTGCTTTGCGTGCTGCGGTAACGGCGCTCCATATACGGCAACACCCCTTCAAATGGCACGGTTTTGGTAGATTTGCGACCCCGTTCATCGACAAAGTTAAAAGTCATTTTGTCTTTACCAGAGCCGTGTAAAATGACATCTTTGTGCTTTTTATCCAGTTGTTGCCAAGGCGCTTCCATGTCAATGCCATAATGCTCGGCAACGGTGGTCAGCAAGCCAAAATAATA
Source organism: Moraxella sp. CTOTU48717 (assembly GCF_032057165.1). Lineage (NCBI taxonomy): Bacteria > Pseudomonadati > Pseudomonadota > Gammaproteobacteria > Moraxellales > Moraxellaceae > Moraxella > Moraxella sp. CTOTU48717. The sequence continues at coordinate 124,824 of NZ_DAMBBC010000004.1, forward strand.
GGCATGGCGTTTATCCCAGCCTTGAATCGCCCCTTGGTTGAGCGATTTTTCAGGATGCCCGATGATTTTTTCGGCAGCAAAATATTGGCGTTTGCCCAAGCCATCACACACGGGACACGCGCCATAGGGGTTGTTAAAACTAAACAATTTTGGTTCAAGCTCAGCAACCGAGCGATCGCAGACAGGGCAGCTATGTTTGGCGGACAAAATTTTATCCTCAAACTCAGCGTCCATGTCATGCAAGATGGCAATGTCGCTACCGAGTCGTAATGCGGTCTCCAAACTTTCGGCAACCCGATTACCCAAGTCATCCCGTACTTTGAAGCGGTCAACCACCACATCAATGGTGTGTTTAAAGGTTTTGGCAAGCGGTGGCACATCGTCAATATCATAAATTTCGCCATCGACCCGTAGCCGCACAAAGCCTTGCCCTTTTAGCTGTTCCATCAACTGGATATGCTCGCCTTTGCGGTCATCGACGACGCGCGCGAGAATCATCAACTTGGTATCTTCGGGCAATGCCATGACGGTATCGACCATTTCGGTGACGGTTTGCGCGACCATCGGCAGGTGGTGTTCTGGGCACATGGGCGTACCGACACGGGCGTACAGCAGACGCAAATAGTCATAAATCTCGGTAATGGTACCTACCGTGGAGCGGGGATTATGGTTGGTGGATTTTTGCTCGATGGCGATGGCAGGTGACAGCCCTTCGATGCTATCGACTTCGGGCTTTTCCATTTGTGATAAAAACTGGCGAGCGTAAGCCGATAAGCTCTCGACGTAGCGGCGTTGTCCTTCGGCGTATAAGGTATCAAAGGCTAGGCTAGACTTGCCCGAGCCTGATAATCCTGTGATGACGACGAGTTTGTCGCGGGGGATGTCGATGTCGATGTTTTTGAGATTGTGGGTGCGTGCGCCACGAATTTTGATTGCGTCGTGCTGTGCCATATTGAGCTTCTTATTGTGTGTTTTTAAGTGGGAAATTTGGGTAAAAAGATGGGGTTTTAATGGGGGAAATGGGTGGGGGTTTCAAGTTTAATTTTGAAACCTATTTCAACAAATTTGACCAAATATTACGAGAAACTATCAACTGATTAAGTTATCAATTCTGTTAATCATAAATTGCTTTTGGCTCACTGTCATACTTTTTTCATACTCGTAAAATTAACATAACTAGATAAAACATAGCGTTTATTGCAAGCGGTTGTAAACGTGCGGACAATGAAGCTGATGACACTATTAACACAAGTGTTGGAAATATCTTAAATAAAATCATCACTCACATGAGCGATTTTTTATTTTTTATAAAACCCTCAAACCTTGCTATACTTTATTGAATCAAGGAACTAGAAAATTTGTGACTGCAAAATTTGAGACAATAACATGGCAACGTTAACCCAAGAACAAACCGACTTCTTAAAAAGCCACCATATCCCAATGGACAAAACCTTTGACGCCAGCGGACTATCGAGCAAAGAATACAAAGCCAAAATGAAAGAAAATGGCGCGCTCGTTGCTTACGGTGTACCGCCATGCCCAAAAGGTCACACACTCAAAAACAAACAAGCCAACTGCCTACAATGCAACCCCCAAGCCATTGCATCGCTCAAACGCCAAGCCACCCCAGGTGAGGTTTATATCGCCGTCTCACCCGGTCAGCTGCTTGCTAAAATCAGCCTTGTTGAAGACGCGAGCGATATCATCCAGCAATTAAATAGCGAAAATCATGCCGAAATCAATGATTGGGCATTAGCGATGACAGGTCGCACCGACTCCATCGGACAAATGGAAAACCACTTGCAGCAGCGCCTTGCCGATTACCAAGTACCCAGAAAACTCACTGCCGATGGCAAAACTACCAAAGCCTCGGGCGTGTACGACGTTGATGTGCATGATGCGCTTGAAGTAATAAATGAAATGCCTTTCACCTTAAGCGAAATTGATAACGCCGTGATGGATGATTTTCACGCCCGCTATAGCGATAAACAGCTCCGCGAGCAGCAGCAAGCTGAGCAGTTAGCCATCGAAGAAGCAGCACGTAAACAAGCAGAACTTGCCGAACAAGCGCGACAAAAACAGGCTAAGCTTGAAGAACAACGCCAACTACAACAACAAGCCAAACAGCAAAAATTGGCACAAAAACAACAACGCCAACAGCAACTTGACGCCAAAAAAGCGCAAAAACAGCAAAAAATCGCCACCCAAGTGAAGCATAGCCCGTTAGAGGGCGCGCTAGTGGCTACCCCAAAATCATCATCTATCAAGCAGTCACCGCGAGGATTTTTTGACAACCAAAAAAATGTGATGTGGCTGATGATTGCTATCGCAGTGATTTTAGCCATCATGGTAACCGCTTACGCAATGCTAAAATAATGGGGCTAAAACAATAAAGCCAAAATAATAAGGCTAAAATAATTTTTATTGCCAATAAATTCTCTGGGATAAAAATTAGGCATATAATAAGCCGTTTTTGGCAAAATTTTGTGAGCCACCATGTCAGTAAAATCAACGTCAGTAAAATCAACGTCGAGAAATATAAGTCATAACGCCTCCATGAATGCATCGGAAAAGAAAGCGATTGCAGGATTGGGCGGTATCTTTGCTTTGCGAATGCTCGGACTATTTATGATTGTGCCTGTGTTTGCAGTATATGGGACACAATATGCACACGCCACGCCGTTTTTGATTGGATTGGCGATCGGTATCTATGGTTTAGGGCAGGCGATTTTTCAGATTCCCATGAGTTTTTTGGCGGACAAATATCCGCGTAAACCGATTATCATTGCAGGGTTATTGGTGTTTGCGCTTGGGGGAGCGATTTGCGCCTTATCAACAGATATTTATATGGTGATATTGGGGCGTTTGATTGCAGGCAGTGGTGCGGTTTCAGCGGTAGTGATGGCACTGCTTGCGGATGTGACCCGTGAAGAGCATCGTACCAAAGCGATGGCAACCATGGGGCTGACCATTGCCATGTCGGTGATGGTCGCATTTGGGCTCGGTCCGATTTTGACGCATGTGCTCGATATCTCAGGCTTGTTTTGGGTGACAGTGGCGTCCGCGATTTTCGCCATTGGCTTACTGTGGATCGTGCCCACCCCAAATCGGGTGCTAAAGCACAATCTCAATAATCACTCAGTTAAAGCACAGTTTGCTGACGTATTAAAAATTGGCGATATTAACCGGTTGCATTTGGCGATTTTTGCGCTGCATCTGTCAATGACAGCGATGTTTACCTTATTGCCGCACCAGTTTCATGATGTGCTCGGTTTGACGGTGGCGCAGCAAGGTTTTGTGTATTTGCCGCTACTATTATTGGGTTTTATCATTGCGGTTCCACTGATTATCATCGCAGAAAAAAAACGGCAAATGCGCGCCGTGTTTTTGGCGTCTTTAGCGACCTTGGTGGCGGGATTGGTATTTTTGGCGGTGGCTAGTCAGACCATTGTGGGTTTAATTATTGGGCTTGCGGTTTATTACATTGGCTTTAATAGCCTTGAGGCGACCATTCCGTCTTGGATTTCCAAACGCGCGCCCGTTGCCAACAAAGCGACGGCAATGGGTATTAACTCATCTGCACAGTTTTTGGGTGCTTTTGTGGGCGGTGCCATGGGCGGTATTTTGCTCACCAAACCGATGTGGCTGTCATGGACAGTGCTCGCCATCGTGACGGTTATTGCGCTATTGTTTATTCTGCCGATTGCATCCCCCCCGTATTTGACCAGCCTAACGATTACCCTGCCAACAGGTATTGACACAACTGCATGGTCACAGAAAATTTTGGCGATTGACGGTGTGGATGAGATAGTGATGATGCCAAAAGAAAACATTGCTTATCTCAAACTGGATAAAGAAAAATTGACCGATGACACGCGACAGCATTTGTCACATCTTACCGGTCAGACGCTAGCAATTTGATGCAAAGTTTAGTAAAGTAATGGCATTGTAGTTGCGCTAAATCCGCAAAGATTTGGCTAAAAATACTAGAAAACTATTAAGAAAGGCATCAAGAAAGTTATCAAAAAATTCATCAAAAAAGTTATCAAGGAAATTCTATGCGCGGCGTAAATAAAGTAATTATTGTAGGCAACCTTGGTTCAGATCCTGAAGTCAAACAATTTGCCAATGGCGGTAGCGTGACGCGTATCGCCGTGGCGACAAGTGAGCAGTGGAACGACAAACAAACAGGTGAGCGCCGTGAGCAAACCGAATGGCACCGTATTTCATTGTTTAATAAACTCGGTGAAATTGCAGCGCAATACCTGCGTAAAGGTAGCCAAGTCTATATCGAAGGTAGCCTTCGCACCAGTAAATACACCGATCAAAATGGCGTAGAGCGTTACGCCACAGAGATTCGTGCCGACCAAATGCAAATGCTTGGCACAGCAGGCGGCGTTCAAGGCGGTATTGCTAATAACAACACTGCCGGCACAACCTACCAAAACCAGCCCCAAGGTGGTTATAATCAAGTTGGCTACAACCAAGGTGGCAACCAAGCACCCAATCATTTTGGTGGCTATCCAAACCAAAATAATGCCCAAACTAATAACCAAGTTGCGCCCCAAGCGGGTCAAAATGCAGGATTTGGCAATAACCCATTTATGAATGGCAACCAAGCGCCACAAGGGGCAAATACAGGCAATAATCAGCCTGCCCAAAATCCCCAACAAAACCCAGCCATGGCAATGCCAAAACCAGGCGCAGTTGATGATGATATCCCGTTCTAGACTTTAAATTTTACTAGCTTTAAAAAAAATCCTTGCACAGTCACACTGTTGCAAGGATTTTTTATGCCGTTTTTTCTGATAGTAGCCTGCTAGTAAGGTGCAGGGTCTAAGATGCAGATTTAAGTTACAGGGTTTAAGGGTTACAAGGTCTAAGGCGCAGGGTTCGGGTATAAGGTCTGCACCGCTTCGATATCAGCCAATACCTCTTGAGATAATACCAAGTCTACGGACGCGATATTGCTGGCTAGTTGCTGAGTGGTGGTTGCCCCAATGATGTTGGCAGTCACAAACGAGCGGCTATTGACAAACGCCAGTGCCATTTGTGCCATATCTAGATGATGTTTTTTGGCGACCTCGGCATAGGCTTGGGTGGCTTGTTGCGCTTGCGCATTCAAATAACGGGTAAAATGGTTATAAAGGCTCAAGCGACTGTTGGCAGGCTTGTTACCGCCCAAATATTTGCCTGATAACACACCAAATGCTAGCGGTGAGTAGGCAAGTAGCCCAATTTGCTCGCGGTGACTAATTTCTGCCAGTCCCACTTCATACAAGCGATTGAGTAAACTATACGGATTTTGTATGGTGATAGGTCTAGCAAGCCCATGTTTATCGGCTTCTGCTAAGTAGCGCATGACCCCCCAAGGGGTGTCATTGGATAACCCATAAGCGCGGATTCGACCTTTGGTGATTTCATCATTGAGGGCTTCGATGGTTTCCAAAAATGGCGTCAATTCTTTGGTGTCTTGCTGCGCCATACTTTCTGTATAGCCGCGTTGACCAAAAAAGTTGGTCTGACGCTCTGGCCAGTGTAGCTGATAAATATCGATATGGTCGGTTTGCAAACGCTGTAGATTGCTATCTAATGCCGCACGAATGGTTTTTTTATCAAACTTGGTATTGCCATCGCGCAAAAAGTAATTGCGAGAGATTTTACTCGCCAATACGACACCATTTCTTTTGCCTGTCTTGGCAAACCAGCTACCCATAAAGCGCTCGGTATCACCCTGTTTGTCTTTATCAGGGGGTGACGGATACATCTCAGCGGTATCCCAAAAGTTCACACCTTGGGCAAGGGCATAATCCATTTGTTCATGGGCATCCTGCTCGCTGTTTTGCTGTCCCCAGGTCATGGTGCCTAAGCAAATTTTGGAGACGCTATCGCCCAGTTGTGGCAATGTATCAAATTGCATGCTATTTTCCTTGTGTTTTGCATTATAGTTTTAACCGGCTTGGTGAGGTGATTGTAGCAAACTCATGGTGATAAAGTCGGTTGCAAATTGTAGTGAGTATGGCAGGTAGCCGCAATAAACAGTCTGCCCAAAACAAGCCTGACAAAATTTTGATTTTTTATGGATTGACATTACAACGCAATAAAAATCAGTTATGATAAAGCGTTTGATTTTAGTTAGAAAAATATTCGAGCGTTGGCGCAGAGTGGGTTCAAAATTTTGCGCTAATGGCAATTTTTATCCTGCATGAATTATTTGATTGTTGGTTAAGCTGCTTGTGGATTGTGTCACTTTATTGATGTCAAAAATATTGGTGTCAAAAATCATTGTAAAAGGTATTCAAGTTTGGCAAGTGTCAATTCATTACGTCCGACAAAACTATGGTGGCTGGTAGGTCTGGTTTTGCTTTGCTTAAGCTTGTTGATTCAGCTACCTGCAGCGTGGTTGCTGCAAAAATTTGCCCCAAACAACCCTTACTTGCAGCAAATATCCGGCAACCTTTGGCAAGGTCAAGCCAATTGGCAAATCAATGCGCGCCCCAATACGCCGCTGGCGGGTAGTGTCGATTGGCGCTGGCAACCGTGGCATTTATTGATGGGCAAACTGGGTATGGCAGTCGATATCCGCTCTGGCAAAACCGACTTGCAAGGGGTGGTCAAATTCAATAAAACCAGCTGGCAAGCCAATGATTTCAACGGCAAAATCAGCCCTGATACATTGGCGCAGTTGGTCAGTTGGCAATTACCCGACACACCGATTACCATCAAAGAAATGTCGATTGAAAAAAATAAGCAAGGCTATCAAACCGCCAAAGGCAACATGAACTGGGCAGGCGGTGATTTGGGGTATCCCACAGGCGGCAAAAACTACCTCATCAAACTCCCGACCATGCAAGGCAACTTAAGCGCAGATAAAGCCAGTGTGCAGCCAGCAGACAACAATGGTGCCAATAGTAGCAACAAGGCAGCGCAAGGTAAAAGCTTGCATTTAGCCCTTACTACACCGCAAGGTGAGCGATTGGGGGATTTTTATCTTGACCAAGATAATATGATAGATGTGTCATTGACCCAGCGGCTGCTCAAAAATATGCCAGCGTACCAAGGCAAAGGGGCTGATGACAGTGTGGTGGTGTCCATTCGCCAACCTTTGACCAGTATGGGTAATTAGAGACTCAGCGATGATAGCAGATATGATAAAAGCCACCCAGCGCCCCTCGTTGAGCCGTAAAACAACGACTGGTAAATTTGTGCCGATGGCGGTGGTGGAAAAACTGTATCCTTGGTTGCTACTGGCAGCTATTTTTTGGTTGGTGTGGCAATTAAGCCAAGCGATTTGGCTATTGGTTGCCCCGCCCAAACCCCCCGCACTCACCCCAATCCCCTTGCAGACGAACTTGGTCGCACAATCTGCCAATAGCAATGCATTAGATTTTTTTGCTCAGCCAACTGCCCCGCAAGCGCCGGCAGCGACACCCCCAGATATTAAAGTGGTGGGCGTGACCATTGCCACCCCAGAGAGTCAATCGTATGCAATTTTGACCGCCAATGGTAAAACCTTAAGCTATCGTATCAACGACATGATTGATGGCAGTGGTTATAAATTGGTCAAAGTCGCAGCCGATTTTGTAATAGTGGCAGATGCCAGTGGTCAAACCAGTAAAGTGCCATTTGGGCAACCGTTTTTTCTTGACCAAAGCGAGGCTATCAGAGCCAAAGCGCAAGCCAACGGTGCAGCAGGCGTGGGCAACGGCTCAAATATGGGACAAACCCCCACACCGAGCTTAGGCGGCGCTGCGCCACAAGCGATTGGCGGCGCGCCAGTGGCTACAGGCGACCCCCATGATCGAGAGGATTCTGCGCCCAGTATGGCGACGTCAAATGGTGCCAATACCTCGCCAAGCGGTGCATCGTCAGCCATTGGTGGGGCGATTCAAGGGCTTCAGCAAAATGCATCAGGGTATCTAAGCCAAATGGGTGTGGCAGCGACAGGGCAGGGCTATTTGGTGACCGACGCCATGTCCGCAGGACTAAAAAACCGATTGGGGCTACAAACAGGGGATAAAGTCCTCTCCGTCAATGGACAAAACGTGGGTCAAAACCCAACACAAGATGCCCAGCTACTACGTCAAGTACAACAAGCAGGACAAGCGCAAATCCAAGTTCAGCGCGGCGACCAAGTCGTGACAGTACGCCAGTCATTTTGATAAAAGATAGTAAAAAGTTACAGACGTCATCGCTACGTGAGACACAAGTCGGTGACATGCGTTAAAAATTGATAAGGTAAATTATGAAATACCCAACCATGCTAAAGCCACTATTTTTGAGCACGACACTGGCTATGAGTATCAGTTTGCTTAGCAGTGGTCTGTCAGCTGCGCATGCAGCCACTGGCTATAAAGTGCATTTGCAAGACGCTGATATCAAGGCGTTTATCGACCAAATTGCCACCATCACGCAAAAGAACTTTGTGCTAGACCCACGCATTAATGGCAATGTGACGGTGATTTCAAACAAACCCTTATCTCGTCAAGAAGTATATGACTTGTTTTTAGCCGTGATGAAAGTCAATGGCATTGTAGCGATTGATCGCGGGCTGACCACAGAGCTGGTCCCTGATACCGTTGCCAAGCAAGCAGGGGTGGATGTGGACTTGCGGGGTAATACCGCAGGTAGCCAAATGGCGACCCGCATCTATTATCTCACCAACACCAATGCCAATGATATCTTAAACGTCATCCGTCCGATGATGCCGCCGTATGCCAATGCCGCTGTGGTGCCAAATGTCAATGCGATTATCCTCTCTGACCGCGCCGACAGCCTCAATCAATACGCAAAATTGATTAGCGATCTTGATAGCAATATGAATGACAAGCTGACCATTATTCCGCTGCGTCATGTAGATGCCAAGCGCATGATGGATTTATTAAGCTCACTGACAGGGACGGGCAGTGGTACAGCGCCAGCTGCTACGGGTCAATCAGGGCAGGCTGCTGTGGCATCAACCGGTGGCAGCCTGATCAATATTATTGCTGACCCGATTTCTGATAGGCTGCTCGTCAAAGGTAGTGCCGAGATGACAGCCAAAGTACAGCGAATGGTAGAGCAGTTAGACACCGTGCCAACGCAACGTCTCAGTGGGCTTCGCGTGTTTCGTCTAAAATATGCCAGTGCCACCCATATTGCAGAAATGCTGCGCGGACTGCTTGCCTATCAATCCATCAATAGCTCAGGTGACCAAACCACCTTGCAAGCAAGCTCAATGTTTCAATCTGCTAGCAATACCAGTAATAACAGTGCATTGACCACCAGCAATACTGCAGCGTCACCGACAGGCTCACCGCTAAATACCTCCTCCACTAGCAACACAACGACTACGCAAAACAACGGCTATCAAGGTAGACCTTTTAGCATTATCGCTGACCAAACCCAAAATTCCGTCATTGTCAATGCCAACCCAGAGTTAATGGTAGAAATCGAAAATGCTATTAATGAGCTAGATACTCGCCGTGACCAAGTGTTGATTCAAGCAGCGATCATGGAAATCTCAGGCAATGATACCCAGCAACTTGGCGTACAATGGGCAATGGGCAATGCCAATAGCGGCGTAGGGGTAATTAACTTCAATAACATCGGTGCCTCTGCAGTAGGACTGGCATCTGAGATATTAAGCAAAACCCCAGGTACGGCGGCAGCCTCCGTGGCAGGCGCGCTGTTGGGGATTGGTACGAGTAAAACCGATAGTAACGGGAATCGTGAGTTTTATGGCGCGATTTTGCAAGCCATCAATAAAACCAACAACGCCAATCTGTTATCCATGCCCTCTATTTTGACATTGGATAACGAAAAAGCCAATATTTTGGTAGGGCAGAACGTGCCATTTGTGACCGGCTCTTATACCACGGCAAGTAACTCATCAACCACACCGTTTCAAACTGTGAGCCGTCAAGATGTCGGTATCAATCTTAATGTCATTCCGCATATTGGTGATAATGGCTCAGTGCGACTTGAGATTTCGCAGGAAGTGTCCTCCATTGTCGATGGCACCCTCAATAACGTGAGCGGTGTCGTCACCAACAAGAATTTAATCAAAACCACCATTTTAGCGGATAACCAACAAACCGTGGCATTGGGTGGTTTGATGCGTGATAATAGCACCTATGGTCAGCAAAAAGTCCCAGGATTGGGTGATGCGCCGATTCTTGGTAATTTATTTCGCTCAAAAAGCAAAAACTCGGACAAAACCAATTTGATTGTATTTTTACAGCCGACCATTTTGCGTAATGGTAGCGCGGTGGCAAGCGTGACCGAAAAAAGCTTAGACGGTATTCGTACCATGCAACTGGTCATTGATAAAAACGGTACGCTCAAACAAATCCCACTTAATATCAATGCCATGTTCCCCAATACCAATACGGTGCAAAATGGCGTCAAATTGCCAACAGACGACTTGGTTACCCCAGCCGAGCAAAGCTTATCAAACACCCCAAGAGTGTATGCCAATGATGTCGATATCGTCACGCCCGTGTCATCAAACGTGTCTCGCAAAGGCAGTTCATCGACCACAACTGTCACTCGCCCAGCGAGCAACACCATCACCCAAGCGCCCATTACCCAATCTACCGTTACCCAATCTACAGGGCAGACAGGGCAGGGCGCAAAAATGGCTCAAACGCCTGTGGTGATTGCGACCCCGCCTGCGGTGCAGACCATCACCGTGACAAATCCCTAAAAATGTCCCATAATGCCAAGCATAATGATAATATTGAATACCCCTTAGGAGTAGGAGACTTGCATGGACAATTATCAAACTAATGCAGTGAATACGATGAACCTTACCGACAACTCGCAAGGCACTTCATGGCAACTCATTGGGCTGTCACCAGCGTTGGCGGATTTAACTATAGATATTGATAAAAGCTTAAGCATCGGACGTAGCGATAGCAATAATTTGGTATTAGCAACCTCACAAATCTCTCGCCAACACGCCAAGATTAACTGTATTGGTGAGCAGTTGTATGTGCAAGACCTAGGCTCAAGCAATGGTACCTTTGTCAATGGTGAGCGTATCGGTACAGACGCGCATGCTTTGCAAGCCACTGATGAACTTGCCTTTGCTGACTTGGTATTTTTGGTGGTAAATGCCCCAGTCGACGCACTGGATGGTGATAGTTTTCTCAATAGTTTACAAGACATTGAAAGCTTTACACCCACCACTGACATTCATACCCAAACTGAATCGACTCCATCGGTTGAGCCCATATCAGCGAACGCTGCAGCCAACGCCGCGCCTGTGATAGATGTCGTTACCACGCAAGATTTTTTACCTAGCGAGCAGCTGAGCAACACTCACGTCGAACAATCCGTACCTTCTACACCGACAACAACAGTCGATGTAGCAAGCATTGATAATCCCACATCACCGCTACTTAATACACCGGCTCAGCCGCCTGTCATCACTGAGGCAGTAGCAGTATCATCACAGCCCGTTGTCTCACCCGTTCAGCCAGCGCAACCATCGCCAGTTAGCACAGTAGACACTGATGCAATGAAACCTACGCCAATGAAAAGTGAGCCAACAAAACCTACGGCAAAGAAAAACGCCACAGTCGCAATCATGATTGTGGTAATCATTGCGCTGATTATTGCATCCGTGTTGTTGATGTATTAGGGTTTAGGTAGCAAATAAGCGGCGCAAGGCGCCTAAAATGCGGATTTGAATCATTAAATTTTCGTTTTAGCAAAAAAAATGAAAAAAAACTAAAAAAACGCTTGCAAGATTAAAAATATTTGCTAAAATGCTCACCACTTTCAAGCGATACGCCGGCTTAGCTCAGTTGGTAGAGCAACTGACTTGTAATCAGTAGGTCGCCAGTTCGACTCCGGCAGCCGGCACCATCCTTTAACACATCGTGTTAAGCGTACCTTGAAAGACAACTATGGTGGGGTTCCCGAGCGGTCAAAGGGGACGGACTGTAAATCCGTTGCGAGAGCTTCGAAGGTTCGAATCCTTCCCCCACCACCATTTGCCTGCTATTGTTATCTGAATATTCCCTAATCACGTTAACAGTAAGTCCAGTATGCTTGGGCGGGTCGCATTGCGGGTGTAGTTTAGTGGTAGAACCTCAGCCTTCCAAGCTGATGGTGCGGGTTCGATTCCCGCCACCCGCTCCATTATTCTAAACCAAAGTTTTGCTCATATAGCTCAGAGGTAGAGCACTCCCTTGGTAAGGGAGAGGTCCCGAGTTCAACTCTCGGTATGAGCTCCAGTTTTATAGAAAATACATTGAGATAAACTAAAAAATAGTTAAGGCAGCACAGATGTGTTGCCTTTTGTTTTAGCAATAACAAAAAAGTTTACCCATAAAGATGAAGGCTATGGAAAAAACTTGAAATTTATGTTAAATTTGCTATTTTAGTGACCTAGCAACACTCAAATTGGCAACACCAGCACTGGCAATACAGATACACCAGTTGGTTTATAGCTTTGAGCTAGGGTATTGCTAACAGTTTAACAATGATCAGAGGATTAAATTATGGCAAAGGCCAAGTTTGAACGTACTAAACCACACGTTAACGTAGGCACCATTGGACACGTTGACCATGGTAAAACAACCCTAACAGCTGCGATTGCGACCGTAGCAGCAAAACACAACGGTGGTGAAGCCAAAGACTACGCGTCAATTGACTCAGCCCCTGAAGAAAAAGCCCGTGGTATCACCATCAACACCTCACACATTGAATATGACACCCAAGCACGTCACTACGCACACGTAGACTGTCCTGGCCATGCTGACTATGTTAAAAACATGATCACTGGTGCCGCACAGATGGACGGCGCCATCCTAGTCGTATCAGCCACTGACGGCCCAATGCCACAAACCCGTGAACACATCCTACTATCACGCCAAGTAGGTGTACCATACATCATGGTATTCATGAACAAATGTGACATGGTTGATGACGAAGAACTACTAGAACTTGTCGAAATGGAAGTACGTGAACTACTATCAAGCTACGACTTCCCTGGCGATGACACCCCAATCATCAAAGGTTCTGCCCTAGAAGCCCTAAACGGTGGCGAAGGCAAATACGGTGAACCAGCCGTACTAGAACTACTTGACACCCTAGACAGCTACATCCCAGAACCAGAACGTGCGATTGACAAACCATTCTTAATGCCAATCGAAGACGTATTCTCAATCTCTGGTCGTGGTACTGTAGTAACAGGCCGTGTAGAATCAGGCGTCATCAAAGTTGGTGAAGAAATTGAAATCGTTGGTATCAAACCAACCGCAAAAACCACCTGTACTGGCGTTGAAATGTTCCGTAAACTGCTAGACGAAGGTCGTGCAGGCGAGAACTGTGGTGTACTACTACGTGGTACCAAACGTGAAGACGTACAACGTGGTCAAGTATTGGCTAAACCAGGTTCAATCAAACCACACACCAAATTTGACGCAGAAGTATACGTACTATCAAAAGAAGAAGGTGGTCGTCACACCCCATTCTTAAATGGTTACCGTCCACAATTCTACTTCCGTACCACTGACGTAACTGGCGCAATCCAATTACCAGAAGGTACAGAGATGGTAATGCCTGGCGATAACGTTGAAATGAACGTAGAGCTAATCCACCCAATCGCAATGGACCAAGGCTTACGCTTTGCAATCCGTGAAGGTGGCCGTACTGTAGGTGCGGGTGTTGTTGCTAAAGTTAACGACTAATCGTTAGTAAGCACACAAAAGAGTCACTTCGGTGGCTCTTTTTTTATGGAAATAAATTATGACTGCAATACAGATATATAAGTTAGATAAAACGAGTCCACAAGATAATACTTCGCAGCAAGTACTGGCGCAGCTGGCACACATTGAATCCGAGCTGTTTGTCCACGATGCTTGGTCGGCTGCGCAAATCAATTCACTGCTCGCGCAGCCATTTAACCATATAATTTATGCGACAGACGAGCTGAATCAGCAATTGATTGGCTATTGCATTTACAGCCACATATTTGAAGATAGTGAAATTTTAAGAATCGGAACTTGTCTTGATTATCAACAGCAAGGTATTGCAAGCCAATTGTTAACGGCTATGGCGCAAATGAGCCAAGCAACGGGTGCCGAGCGGATGCTATTAGAGGTAAGAGAAGATAATCATGCTGCCATTGCATTTTATCAAAAACATGGGTTTGAACAGGTTGCCGTTCGCAAAAATTACTACGATAATCATGACATGACCAAAACCCATGCGTTAATTATGCAGCGCAAATTCAATGCTAAATTAAATGCTAAGTAGTATTCCACATGTTTAGGTAATGCGCTTTTATCGCCTGCTGAAGCAGTGGCTCAACTTGCGCGGCTGTGACAGCCTCATCGAAGCGATGCCACTGTTGATTGATTAATAATTCACTGGGATAAAAACGCGATTTATATGCCATCTTATCCGAATCTGGTACCCAAAAACCTAAATATAAATACGGTAATCCAAGACGTTTAACATAGTCAATTTGGGTAAGTATCGCAAGGGTGCCCAAACTATTTATGGTTGCATCGGGATCATAGAAAGTATAGACCGCGGATATGCCGTCATCTAATTGGTCGCAAACTGCCACCATGACTAATTCATCATGAAGCCAAAACTCCATAAAAAATGACTGGGTAAAGCTATATTGTAGAAACTGTTTAAACCCTTGTAAATTGGGTGGATACATATCGCCATCACTATGGCGAGCGCAGATATAGCGAGCATATAGCATAAAATGCGATTCATCGGCATCATCACAAGCCGTAATTACCACATCCATCTCGTGCGATTTTTGCCATAGTTTGCGCTGGGTACGATTGGGTTCAAACTCGTTAACTACTAAACGTGTAGAGATACAGCGTTGACAATGGAAGCATACAGGGCGGTATAGATGTTGTCCACTACGCCGATACCCGAGCCGTGAAAACTGAGAAAAAAGAGGTGTACTTAAACGTTCATCCTTTGCTAATTCAATCAGCTCTAAACGTGCTGCACGATCCGGCAAATAACTACATTGATGCAGCGGCGTCAATTGGCTGGCCAGTGCCAGACTGGTCGGGGGGTGGGGTGGTTTTAACGTCATTGGTGCTTTTAAATACCCTTAACTTACCTAAGCTTGCGTAGTTGGAGGTAGGTAATAAGTCATCAAATCCTCATTTAACAGTTGATTAAGTGGCAATTTTTGACCGCAAATCGATGACCAATCAATACTCGGTAGCGATAATTGTTGCGCAAGCCCAGCTAAAAATTCCGCTCTGGGTAGGATGGATGCCCCTAAACGCAGCAAATGTGGGTTAGGCAACTGACAGTCCACCCAAGCAAATTGGGAATGCGCACACAGCTGCATTAACACAAAAAAAGCCGCTTTAGACGCATCTGTGACTCGGTGAAACATACTTTCACCAAAAAATGCTTGTCCTAGCTTTAGCCCGTAGAGACCACCAATCAGCTCATCATCATCCCAAATCTCGACACTGTAAGCCACTTGCTCGGCATGTAGCGCCGTATACGCTTCAATCATAGCGGGACTGATCCAAGTGGCTGATGTAGAAGCTTGGGCATAGGCACGGGTGTCGGCACAGGCGGCAATAACCTTAGCAAAGGCAAGGTTGAGGGAAAACGTCCAACCTGCATTTTTGATTCGCCGTTTTAGGGTTTTACTGGCGCAAAAATCGCTAGGATAAATAATACAGCGCGGGTCAGGCGACCACCAAGCGATGGGCTCGCCTTCATTAAACCAAGGAAACATGCCTTGGCGATAAGCACACACTAAGGTATCAGCCGCCAAATCACCTCCCAGCGCAATTAACCCTTCACCGTCAGGGTCTGCCGCCATCGGGTCGGGAAATTGATAACGGCAAACGAAAGGGCGTTGTAAGGGGTGGTGATTTGGCAATGGCATCGTTCAAGACATTAGCTAAACAGCAGAGGTGTTGGCTGATACCGTGGTATCGGCATTCGCTAGATTAACGATATCTAAATATTTTTCTGCATCCAATGCCGCCATACAACCCGTGCCTGCCGAGGTAATCGCTTGGCGATAGATATGGTCTGCCACATCCCCACAGGCAAACACGCCTTCGACACTTGTCGCTGTCGCATTGCCATCTAGACCGCTTTTGACCACGATATAGCCATTATTCATTTCAAGCTGATCTTGGAAAATATCGGTGTTGGGTTTGTGTCCAATCGCCACGAACATACCAGGGGCGTTGATGGTTTTGGTAGACTGGTCTTGGAGGTTTTCAATCACCACACCGGTCACGCCTGCGTCATCACCCACCACTTCTTTGACTTGGCTGTTCCATTCGATGGTCACATTGCCATTTTTTTGTTTTTCAAATAATTGGTCTTGCAGAATTTTTTCTGATTTTAATTTATCACGTCGATGCACTAAGGTGACGTGGCTTGCAATGTTTGATAGATACAAGGCTTCTTCAACCGCTGTGTTGCCACCGCCAATCACCACCACAGGTTTGCCGCGATAGAAGAACCCATCACAAGTCGCACAGGCAGAAACGCCAAGCCCCATAAATTTTTGTTCAGAGGCGAGACCCAAGTATTGGGCTGATGCCCCTGTCGCTACAATGAGTGCGTCACACGTGTAAGTCGCGCTATTGCCGACTAAGGTGAAGGGTCGCTGAGTTAGGTTCACTTGGTTGATATGGTCATACACCAATTGGGTGCCAAAACGCTCGGCATGGGCTTGCATGCGTACCATCAAATCAGGTCCCGTCAAGCCTTGTGGGTCGCCAGGCCAGTTATCAACTTCCGTGGTGGTAGTCAACTGCCCGCCAGTCTGCATACCTGTGATAATGACCGGTTTTAAATTGGCGCGCGCTGCATACACGGCGGCAGAATAACCCGCTGGACCTGAACCCAAAATAATAAGCTGGTGATGGATAATTTCTGACATACGTCTTTCCTAACAATCGCTGAATAATAAACTAAATAATAAAATAGGCTAATTTTTGATTCATAAGTAAGATAGGGGCTAACATCGAAAATAGCAAGTAAATGTTATTTTTATAACAGATTCATCGCGAAATCAACGCTCAAGCAAAGCTCAATCAACGCTCAAAAATGGCGTCAGTTTGTTATCAAAAAAATACCCTACTATCCGGCTTTGTTGGCACAAACCGCATTTATCATAGGGCTTGAATTGGCTGATTTAACAAAGCAATTTTTCGCAAAAAAAGCTCAGCAACTCACCACTTAGATTTGATATGATAGTCGATTAAAAGGGTGATTGTAACCAACGTTTTCCCAAAATCATTGTTTTTTCACAATCATTATCAGTCAGTCATGGCTGAACAAAGCGTTGGCTACGGCTTATCCAAAGCAGGTTCAAATTCAAAGGTAAATTGCGTTGTCTTATTATATTCGTCAAAGTGTGCTTACGATTATCTGGCTAATCGTGGCATTGTTGTTAGTCATGTCCCTCATCAGTTATTCTGCCAATGATCCTAGTTGGTCGCATATCAGTAGTGCGGCAAATGAAGTCAGTAACTTGGCAGGCACAGGTGGTGCGTGGCTGGCTGATATTTTGTATGCGTTTTTGGGTGCGGCGAGCTGGTGGCTGATTGTCATTGCCTGTTATGAAGCTTGGAATGTATGGCGCCATGATGTAGAGCCTAATGGCTTGTTACGTTTTTTGGGTTATATCTTTTTAATCATTGCCACCGCAGGGCTGACAGGGGTGTTATCGTTTGGCTGGTTGGCGCAAGGCATGATCGGGCAAATCGTCGGCAATGGGCTTAGTAGTTTATTAACCTACTGGGGGACTTTGTTGTTTTTATTGGTGTTTATTGCGATCACCGTGACATTTACCTTTGATTTACATTGGCATGAGATTTTATCAGGTCAAGCTATTCGCAGCCGCCTACACGCTGAAGCTACAGATGAAGAAACCAATACTGAGCTGAAGGCGACTGCTCAAGAAGCAAGTCAAGCAAAACCAAACGACACCGCGCAACTGCCTTTGCCATTAGCCTCCCATGACACTGAACAAGCCGCTTATGACAGTAGTCATCTAGCGGATAATGAGGCGTTTGTCGGTAGTCCACTCGATGCGTTTTTGGATGAAACGGGTTTTAGTGAAATCAAAGATTATGAATGGCTCGAAGAAAACGATGCTACCAATCCATTTAAACCCGTCAGCTCCACCTATGTGGCAAATACCAAGCTGACCAAAAAACTCGATGAAAAACTGCAAAGTGAAATCATTAAAAAACCGTTTAAAATGCCTACCTTGAACAGACCGCATTCGATACAGGTAGAATCGCAAATCACTCAACCAACTCAGACAAAGCAGCCTAGTGTAGACACATCGTCAACTATGACAAACATGGATGAAGCCTCTATGATGTTTGCCGCAGGTACAGGGGAGCTAGCGGATAAACAAATTTCTGAGCCTATGACTAGTCGAGAGATGGCTGGACAGGAAAAGACTATTGACTTGTCAGATTTGGATCATTTAGCAGATAGCGTAGATGCTGGATATGACTTATCACAAAATCCTGTGCTAGAGCCACTGTTCGAGGGCATTAAAACAGAAGGCATTGAAGCAGAAGGTATTGAAACACCAACCCCCTCAGTCGCATCGTTATTGGGTATGCGACAAGTCCCAGCGCAAGCTAGGGCTAATCCATCAGATGAAAATGCCGCCGCATCTGTGGGAGCGGAATTTTCAACCCCTGCAGCAAGTCCGATGCCAACCCAAATAGCACGTCCAGCGCAAGCCGTCACCCAGATTACTGGTAACGAGATTGCTGCCACCGAGATTAATAGCAACGAGATAACCCCTTCAATACCGACTCACAGCCGTTCGGTGGAATCTGAGCTACTCGACCAAATCGAACAGCCCGCAGCGCCTCAGGTCAATCAGCCGCTTGATATCAATGACGATAGCCTATTTAGTCAGAAATCGCGTGCCATGCAAACCGCAGCTTATCGTGCCAATTTAAGCCCGTTACCTGAGTTATCGCTGCTTGATTTGCCAGACCCTGACCGCAAGCCAAGCTACAGCCGCGAACAGTTGCAGCAGTTGTCAGCGCTGTTAGAAATCAAGCTACAAGAGTTTAATATCAAAGCAGAAGTGGTCAATGCGCAAATGGGTCCAGTGGTGACGCGCTTTGAAGTCTCGCTGGCGCCAGGACTTAAAGCAAGCAAGGTGACGGGCATTGCCAAAGACTTGGCTCGGTCGCTATCCATGGCATCGGTGCGTGTGGTAGAAGTCATTCCAGGTAAACCTTATATCGGTATCGAAGTACCCAATCCGCAGCGCCAAATGGTACGACTCATCGAACTACTGAAAACAGAGGCTTATCAAGACCCTGATGGCTTAATCAGCATGGCAATGGGCAAAGATATTGCAGGTAGACCGATTATTGCGGATTTAGCCAAAGCCCCACACATGCTAGTAGCAGGTACCACAGGCTCGGGTAAATCAGTATTGGTGAATTCGCTGTTATTGTCAATGCTGCTCAAATACACACCAGAACAGCTGCGATTGATTTTGATTGACCCCAAACAGCTCGAGCTTGCCAACTATGGCGATATTCCGCATCTGCTCACTCCCGTAGTCACCGATATGACCGAAGCAGCCAGTGCCTTGGCGTGGAGTGTGGCTGAGATGGAGCGTCGTTATCAGCTGATGTCATTATTCAAAGTGCGTAAACTTGATGAATTCAACAAAAAAGTCATGGCAGCCGAACAAAGTGGTGAGCCGTTACTGGATCCACTTTGGCGACCCAATGACAGTGTCAGCCAAGATAGAGCGCCAAAATTAAAACCGTTACCACAAATTGTGATTGTGGCGGATGAGTTTGCCGACATGATTATGCAGGTGGGCAAACAAGCCGAGGAGTTGATTACCCGTTTGGCGCAAAAATCGCGTGCCGCAGGGATTCATTTGATTTTGGCGACCCAGCGCCCCTCAGTGGATGTGATTACTGGTTTGATTAAAGCCAATATTCCCGTCCGTGCCGCACTTCGCGTCAACTCAAAAGTCGACTCGCGTACCATTTTGGATGCCGGTGGCGCAGAGGATATGCTTGGGCATGGGGATATGCTGTTTTTAGGACCTGGTCAAATCGAGCCTAACCGTGTACATGGTGCTTTTATCAGCGATGCGGAAGTCAACCGTGTATGTGATGCATGGCGCGAGCGAGGCGCACCTAATTATATTGATAATATGTTTGATAACTTTGAGTTAAGCTCAGCGCCAAGCGGTGGTGATGCTAGTGGGTCTAGCAATGGCGAAGAAGACCCACTGTATGATGACGTGGTGGCGTTTTTGCTCGAAACCCGTAAAGTCTCTGCATCAAGTATTCAGCGCAAATTTAGTATCGGCTATAACCGCGCAGCACGAATCGTTGATGCCATGGAAGAGGCGGGCTTGGTGAGCGGCATGACCAAAAGTGGTAAACGTGAGCTATTAATGTAGAGGTTAGACAAATAAAAAAGGTGCGATTCATGCACCTTTTTTATTTAACCTTTTGAGCGGTTATGTGTTCATTTAGTCTATGGTATTTTGCGCTGCGACTACCACAATTTCTAATTTCCATAAAGGATTAACCAATTCAGCTTTGACTGTCGCACGGGTAGGCTTTGGGCAATCGGTTAACCAATCGCTCCACATGCTATTCACCACCGCAAAATCCGCCAAATCCTTGATAAAAATCTGAGCGGTTAGCAGACGTGATTTGTCGCTATTGGCTTTGGCGAGCATGGCGTCGATATTGTCTAGTACCTCTTGGGTTTGTGTGCGAATATCGGCAGTGTCGGTATTTGGCACTTGTCCTGCGAGGTACACCACTTGGTTAAAAATGGTAATTTCACTTAGATAGTCATTGCTATCAAATCGTTGAATGTGTGCGGTCATGGTGTTTTCCTTGTAAACGGATAAATGTTATTTATGCATAGTCTTTACAAATATTTCTGATAGAAAATAGATGCTAGGAATAACGCTGTAATGATAAGCCGTCAATGCGAATGTCAGGCGTTTTGCCGAGCACCAAATCGCTGATTAATTTGCCAGAGCCACACGCCATTGTCCAACCCAATGTGCCATGTCCTGTGTTCAAAAATAAATTGCGATACCGAGTCGCGCCAATGATAGGGGTGCTATCGGGGGTCATCGGACGTAGCCCTGTCCAAAAACTTGCGTTTGGCAAATCACCGCCCGCAAATAATACCAAACCCAATAATTAAAGCACTGCCCAATGACGAGCAGTGAGCGACTTA